>JAAZPN010000280.1 GCA_012797215.1 Chloroflexota bacterium
CCTGGCAGCCGGAATGGCCGGCGCGCTTTGAGGAAATCCGCGGGGCACTGCTTCCAGCGCTGGAAGGGCTTATCTGCGGCATTGAACATGTCGGCAGCACCTCCGTGCCCGGGCTGGCCGCCAAACCGATCATTGACCTCGACATCGTTCTCCCGGACGCGTCAGTGTTCCCACGGGTCAGGGACGCGCTGGCCGGCCTGGGTTACCGCCACGAAGGCGACCTGGGCATCCCCGGTCGGGAGGCATTCAAGTATGACGACAAGCCGGAGCTGATGACGCATCACTTGTACGTGTGCGCCCGGAATTCAGCCGAGCTGCAGCGGCACCTGGCTTTGCGCGATTACTTGCGCGCGCATCCCCAGGACCGCGACCGCTACGCGCAAGTGAAGCTCGCGGCAGCCGCGCGGCATCCAATGGATATCGATGCGTATATCGCGGAAAAATCTGATATTATCCAGGAGATATACGCCAAATGCGGGTTGGAGCAGAAGCTCTGAAGCTGAAGAGAACCTTGTGGACGCAAACGCTGTAATCGCCCTGCTTGCTGAACACTACGGCATTCAAACTCCGGTTCTCACTCCCGTTAGCGGCGGAACAACCGCGCTCGATTTTAAAGTCACTTCTCCCCAAGGCAACTATTTTCTCAAGGTTTTTTCGCGGGAATATGCGAATACGGCCTTTTGGACCGAAAAGATTTGCAGATATATCCCCGTGTTAGGTTGGCTGCGGCATCAGCCACACCTCCGGGCGCACCTTCCCGAACCCATCCGCACATTATCCGGTGAGGTCAGCTGCCAGGATGACGCGCGCGTGCTGCTGCTGTATGCCTTCATCCCGGGGAGCGTTCTCCCTGATAATGCGCTGCAGCCCGCGCAGGTGCGTACGCTTGCCCGGGTGACTGCCGCGCTGCACAATTTGCGCACAGCCAGCCCACATTGCCCCCGAACGGAAAGCGAGGACTACGCCGCGGCTTTTCTGCCTGAGTTGGAAGGCTTACTCGCAGACAGTTGGGATTACCAATTGAGCATGGAAATTCAGCGAATGGCCGCGCCATTTGAAGGTTTGCTCCGGCAGCGCGCCCTTGAACTCACCCGGCTGCAAGCAGCCTTACGCGAAAGCGATTTGCCCCTTGTGCTCTGCCATATGGATTTGCACCATTGGAACCTGATGGAATGCGCCGGGCGGCTGATCATTCTGGACTGGGAAGGCGTTAAGCGCGCCCCAGCCGAAAGCGACCTGATGTTTATCCTCTCCCTGCCTTACGCCGCGGATTTCATGCGTGTCTATCAACAGGAGCGGCCGGGCTTTGCCCTTAATCCAGAAGCGCTGCGCTTTGTTGTCATCCGCCGCAAGCTGGAAGACATCTGGTTGTTCATGCGCGCCCTCAGCCTGGACCCGCTGGAAGGCAGCATGTGGGACCAAAACACGCGCTGGCTGCAAGCCGGCCTGAATGAACTTGGAAAGGAAAGCTTTTATGTCGCTTAACGCTGAAAGGTTTACTGGCAAAAGTGGGATCTATCAAAAGTACCGCCCTGATTACGCCCCGGAAGCGCTGCGTTACCTCCACGAAAATCTGGGGATTGGTCCAGGCGCAGTGGTCGCCGATATTGGTTCGGGCACCGGAATTTTCACGCGTCAGCTGCTCCTGCTTGGCGCGGAAGTGTTCGCGGTGGAACCCAACCCCGACATGCGCGCTGAGGCGGAGCACCAACTGGCTGCTTTCCCTGTGTTTCACTCCATTGCCGGACGGGACAGCGATACGACCCTGCCTGACCAAAGCGTGGATTTAGTTAGCGCTGCCCAGGCTTTCCATTGGTTTGAGCCGGACGCCTTTCGTCAGGAGTGCCAGCGCATCCTGAAACCGGGCGGCAAGGTGCTGCTGGTCTGGAATCAGCGCGACCGGACCGATCCGGTCAATCAGACCAGCAAAGCTATCTTCGCGGAGTACTGCCCGGACTTTAAGGGCTTCAGCGGCGGAATCAGCCTGGTAGACGCACGGATTGCAAAGTTTTTCTCGCAAGGTTACGAGCTGCTGCAGTTCCAGTACCCCATCTTTTATACGCGCGAAGGCTACATCGGGCGCTGTCTGTCCGCTTCGTATGCTATCCTGCCGGACAACCCACGCTTTGAGGATTTTGTGGCCGCGCTGGGTCAGGTATTTGACCGATTTGAACAGGACGGAAAACTGCTTTTACCCAACACCACCGTTTTCAATCTGGGGAGCCTGGGCTAAACCAGCTTTCCATCCAAAGGAGTTTTCCGTGGAATTTGAAATTAAAGCGCTCGATGCCAATTCAGGAAAGGAATTTGCCGCGTTTTTCGACCATCTGGATTACAGCTATATGCCAGACTGGCAGGGCTGTTATTGTCAGTATTATCACACCACCTGTGATGACGCCGGTTGGCAGGCGCGCACCCCAGCGCAAAACCGCGCGGACGCGGAAACCCTGATCGCCCGTGGTGAAATGCGCGGCTTTTTGGCCTACGCGGACGGCAAATGCGTAGGGTGGTGCAATGCCAACGCCTTGCCAGCGCTGCCCCGGCTGGCGCAGAACCCGGATTTGGCGGAGTTTGGCGCCGAAACCGGCATAATTATCTGTTTTGTCATCCATCCGGATTTTCGCGGCAAAGGCGCGGCGCGCCAACTCATCCGCGCGGCAGTGGAAGAATTCCGCCACGAAGGTTTTCAAAAGGTTTTAGGCTTGCCGTTTGAGTGGAAAGAGCGCCCTGATCTGCAGTATCACGGCACGCGCGCTATGTTCGCCGAAGCCGGCTTCAGGGTTCTGAAAACAGATGAACGCGGAGCCTGGATGGTGTTGGATTTATTGGCTCAGTAAAAAACACGCAGCAGCGGGCGGAACAATGCATCGCCGCCCTTGCGCCCCTTAGCGCGAGGCTTGCCTGGAACTTTCAAACAGGGCGATGAATTTATCAGGGGGGAGTGACGCGATCAGTTCCCCTATCTTTTCCAGCGGCAAATCCCGCGCCGCGCGAAAACGCAGACAAGATTTGCCCATGTCTGGCTTGAGGCCGCTGCGCTCGTAGGCAGCCATGAGTTCCCGCAGCGCGGCGGGGTCGGCATAGACTCCCATGAGATAGAGCGAGTTCTTTTGCTTTTGGGCTGCCAGCCCGATGTAATTTAATGGCTGCCCATTGTAAGTATCGGGATACACAGCAAGCGGAATTTCGTAGCTGAGCATGCCCCAGCGCATCGTTTCCACATAGCCCTGCGGCAAATGCGCAAGGATGAGCTCCCGCACTATCGAGATTTCCCGGCGGCGGTCATCGGGCAGTTCAGCCAAGTAGTCTTCCGGGTTTTGGGCGGCGCTGCTGACCATCCTTAGGCCTGCCCGCCAGTGCTGCCTTTAAGGATTTCTTTCTCCACAACAGGCAGCGAGTCTATCAGCGCGCGGGCTTCCGCTTTCACTTCAGGTGGCGTGCTGGGGGAGTACTGGATCAGTTTCACCAGCTCGAATGCTTTTTTGAGCGTGTCCTTGACCTGCGCCGTGTAGCTGAAGTATTCCCATCCAGCCGAGTCTGGGATAGGGATTTCACGGGCTTGTTGGATGAGCTGGCGGGCTTTGGCAATGCGTTGGGTTGGGGTGAGCAGCTTGGACATAGAAGGAATTATATCCGTAATAGATTTGCCTGCAACCTAATATTTTATCGGTCCTTTACCTTAAGAGCAGGAATGTCGCTGACGAAATAATTCCGGTTTTCTCACTTTTTCTTGGCATCTATAATATAATTCTTTAAAGTTTATTGGGGCTCATAATCCATCAAGGGATTTGGGTTAGCGAATTAAAGTCCTTCAAAGTCATACATTTTTTAGGAGGAAAAAATGAAAAAAGTAATGATCCTCAGTTTGGCCTTCATTTTATTGAGTCTGGCAGCCTGTGGTGGTAATGGCGTTAGCGTTGGCGTGCCCTCTTATCAATCCACGATAACTGCCCTTGAAAGTGAAAAGGCAAGCCAGATCGCTGCACTTCAGACCGAAATTACCGGTTTAAAAGCTGATCTTAGCGGCATCCTGGACCAGCAGCGGTCCCTGGTTGATCAGCGGGATGCGGCCGTGGCAAAAGCGGACAAATACTACTCCATGTTTGTTGTGGAGAACGCCGATGATGAAGGCGACTTCATTTTTTGCGAGCAGGCTTTTGAGACTTCCTTCGGGTATGCCGATAAAGTTTCCATGCGCATGGAGCTCATCAAATACCTCGCGAAATTACGGGGTTACAACCCAGAGGCTATGTCTTCAGAGCACCAGACCATCTGGAGCAATGCCGACGACATCATCGTCAGGGTGAATGGCGCGGGCTATATGTTCCCGTTCCTTGTGCGCTTTGGCGATGGCGGCTTGGGTAATTTGGACGCTGTTTACGACCTTACTGGCGGCTGCTACGTGGACTTCCCCTACCTGGAGGAGCAGTTCCTTTCGGTTAAATAGGACCATAATTAGTC
>JAAZPN010000281.1 GCA_012797215.1 Chloroflexota bacterium
CCGAGGGATTTGTTATCGGCCGCCATGGGGCGTTCGCCCTGCAGCACGTGGATTTCAACCTGGGTTTGGCTGTCCGAGGCGGTGGAGAACACCTGCGATTCGCGCGTGGGGATGGTGGTATTGCGCTTGATCAACGGGGTGGCGATGCCGCCCAAGGTCTCAATCGAGAGGGTCAGCGGAGTCACATCGAGCAAAAGAATGTCCTTCACTTCGCCGCCCAGCACGCCTGCCTGGATGGCCGCGCCGACCGCGACAACCTCATCGGGGTTGACGCCCTTATGGGGGTCTTTATTGAACTGCTTGCGCACGGCTTCTTGCACGGCGGGCATGCGGGTCATGCCGCCTACCAGCACAACTTCGTTGATATCGCCATTGCGGAAGTTCGCGTCCGAAAGTGCCTGGATTACGGGTTTCATTGAGCGTTCCACCAGGTCTTCGGTCAGCTGTTCCAGCTTGGCGCGGGTGAGCGTTGTGACGAGGTGCTTGGGGCCCGATGCATCGGCTGTGATGTAAGGCAGGTTGATTTCGGCTTGCATTGTGGTGGATAGTTCAATTTTGGCTTTTTCCGCGGCTTCTTTCAAGCGCTGCAAGGCCTGGCGGTCCTGGCGCAGGTCGATGCCGTTTTCGCGCTTGAATTCATCCGCGAGGAAGTCCATTACGCGTTGGTCAAAGTCATCACCGCCCAGGAAGGTATCGCCGCTGGTGGATTTCACCTGAAAGAGACCGTCGCCGACCTCGAGAACGGAGATATCAAAGGTGCCGCCGCCCAGGTCGTACACGGCGATGGTCTCGTTCTTGCGTTTGTCCAGCCCGTAAGCCAGGGCAGAAGCGGTAGGCTCATTGATGATTCGGAGCACTTCCAAACCCGCGATTTTTCCCGCGTCTTTGGTGGCGTTGCGTTGGGCGTCATTGAAGTACGCGGGCACGGTAATGACTGCCTGGGTGACAGGCTCGCCGAGATAAGCTTCGGCGTCGTGCTTGATTTTTGCCAAAATCATGGCGGACACCTCGGGCGGGGTGTACTCTTTGTCGCCCAGGGTCACGCGCAAATCTCCGTTGGGAGCTTTATTAATCTTATAGGGCACGCGGGATTTGGCGCGCTGCACCTCCGGGTCATCATAACGGCGTCCCATAAAGCGCTTGATAGAAAAGATGGTGTTTTCGGGATTAATAATGGCTTGGTTGCGCGCCACGCGCCCGACCAGCCGTTCGCCGTTCTTGTTTACGGCGACAACGGAGGGCACTAATCGCTCTCCTTCAGCGGAAGGGATTACGACAGGTTCACCGCCAATCATGACAGCGGCAACTGAATTGGTTGTACCTAAATCGATACCAATAATTTTTGACATGGATGCTCCTATTTTGCTACCCGTACCAAGGCGGGTCTGATTACACGATCTTTGAGTTTATAACCAGTTTGGACGACCTCGATAACCTGACTGTTGGAATATTGGGGGTTATCTTCATGCGTTACCGCTTCCTGAAAAGCGGGGTCGAAATCGTCTCCAGGTTGAACATTCAACGGGGCGATGCCCTTAACGTCGAGCGTTTTCATCAATTTTTGCAGGATGAGCGCCACCCCGCTAATCCAGGCCTCGCAATCCGGGTCGGCTGGTTTGTTTTTTAGCGCTCGTTCCAGGTCATCCACCACAGGCAAGAAGGCCTTGATGATATCCGCCAGGGCGTTCTCGTAGACTAAACGGTTATCCTGGTCTACGCGCTTCTTGTAATTGGCGAAGCTTGCTCGCTCCCGTTGGAGACTGTCCAGATACTCCGCCGATTGGGCAGTGAGCGTGTCAACGGCTTTTTGAAGCGTTTCCAGCCCGTTTTCAGCTGCCGCGGGGAAGGAGCCCATTTGGTCTGAGACCGCTTCCGGGCGCATTTCCTCGTCTTTTTTGTGCTTTTTTGATTCTGTCATTGCTTTCCTCGTTCTTATGCGCGCAGGGCGCGTGTATTATCCAACCAAGTTTTCTGCCACCAGGTCTGAGAGCAAACCAGCCACGAAGCGCACCGTCGAGATTGTGCGTCCATAAGGCATGCGCATGGGACCCAACACGCCGACCGTGCCGGTGAGCTGGTCTGGGATGCCGTAGCGGGTCAGGATGACCGAGCACTGCCGCAGTTCCTGCCAGGTGCCTTCGCCGCCGATGAGCACCTGCACGCCGCCAATCTCGTTGCCCAGGATTGTGCGAGAGAGCAGGTCATCCAGCTTGCTGCGCTCCTCAAGCAGGGAAAGCGCGGAGCGCGCCTGTTCCGTATCCGCGAATTCGGGTTCGGCTAACACGTTGGTTACACCGTCCAGATAAATCTCGCCGGTCACCAATTTTTGCGAGAGCCGCATTTGCTGCCGGACTGCTTCCAGCACTTGTGGGCTGGGCGGGTCCAGGTTAATTTCCAGGCGATTAATTTGTTCCGCGGAGCAGTTGGCGCAGCTGGCGTTGATGCGAGCGGCCAGCTCGGAAAGCGACTCCTGCGTGGTAGAGTCGTTGAGCGAAAGTATTTGCTGGCGAATTTCACCACCCACCAACACCAGCACCATCAAAACCTGCGCAGCGCGGGTGGAAATAAGTTCCAAATGTTTGAAGGCCACTTTTTCCGTGTGCGGCGCGGTGACGATTGAGGCGGCCTGAGATTGGTTGGCAAGCACAGAGGCAGCCAGGCGCAGCCAACCGTCCAGGTCCTGACGAGCCTGGTAGAACTGGTGCGCGATGGTGTTTCGCATTGGGGCGGGCAGCGTGGTTTGCTGCGCTAAATTAGAGACAAAAAAGCGGTAGCCTTCTTCTGTAGGGACGCGCCCCGCGGAGGTGTGCGGCTGGCGCAGGTAGCCCAATTCGGTCAGCACGGTCATTTCGTTGCGAATGGTTGCCGAACTAATCGGCAGCGTAAATTGCTCAACCAGGGTTTTTGACCCAACCGGTTGAGCGCTGCGGGTGTGCTCGTGCACAACCAGCGAAAGCAGCAATTTTTGGCGTTCAGTCAGTTCTTGTTTCATCATTTGATTCGATTAGCACTCTCAACCCGAGAGTGCTAATTTTTCGGTGTTAATAATACCACAGCCCAGGCAAAATTCAAGCGTTGAGCGTTGCTGGAGACGTAAGATTTGCGTAAGAACTAGGAACGGGTGGAAGGCGTGAGCAAAACCCGGGTGACATAGCGGTTCACGCCGCCAAATTTATATTTGTAATCTTCATCACCGCGCATCATATCCACTTCCCGCAGCTCGTGCGCGATAGCCCACTGCAGCACTTTTGCCAGCAGCACCCAACCGGGTGAGCAAGGCGCGAAAACGGGTTCCCAAGCAGAGTTATATACCCAGAGTTTAGCGCCAACATTAAAACTGAAGTAAGCCGCTGCTTTACGTCCCTCAAAGGTGAGAAATGCCAGGTGCAGCTGGCCAAGCTCGAAAGCCCAACGCGCCGTAGCCTGCAAATGCGCGCGCATGGCAGGGTTGAGAAAGGCTTCCTTGCGCGGGTCCAGGCGCATCATCGCGATAAATTCGTCCACTTCTGCTGCAAGTTTTTCGCTATCTTCCACCAAATACCATTCGGTCTGGTGTCGATTTTCCGCGTTTCGGGATTTGCGGCGAATTTCGTGGCGCTGTTTCTTGTTGATGCCGGCCAGATAAGCATCCCAGCTTTCTGCCAGCGCGATGTAAGGCGAGGGCTGCAAGCGCTCTTCAGCATAGCTGTACCCACTCAGCTCGGCGACGGGGGCTAAAGCTAACAGCGCGCGGGAGTCTTCCCTTAGGTTAAGGATTTCTACAGGATATGCTCCCAATTCTGGGTCCTGGCGCAGGAAAGCAAACAGACCGCTTAAGAATTTGTCCAGCGCTTCTGGCGCAACCAAAAAGTCCAGATAATCGGTGACTTCGATGGAGCCAATCAAACGCAGCGCTGGCTGCCAGCCAGGCTTGGAGCTAAGAAAAAACGGCGCGACGCCAACAAGCGCACCGTTCTCGCGAGCGATGACAATTCGCAGCTCGCTGTTGTCCTGGTCCCATTCCCCTCCGCCCAGGGTTTGCCACCAAGCGCGCTGGTAACCAAAACGCAAAAAAGGGACCTGCATATGACTTCGAGCAAAGAGCTGATCCCATTCCGAAGCAAGCGCGTCCCATTCTGCAATGGTGCGCACGCAAGAAAATTCCATACTTTGATTATACCTTTTGGTGTCGCTGTGTAATGTATAATGTACTTGGTTTGGAGTCATTCACTACACCGGGGCGGTTCATGAAACATAATTTAGAGCTCATTTGCACAGACAATTCCGCGCTGCCGGGCTTTTTTAGCGCGAATATTCCTAAAAAGGCGGCACGCGGTCGCGAAGAGGATAATCTCCTGATTTTTCTTTCGCAACAAAGCGGCGAGCCGCTTAACCCTGAGTTAATCACAAAATGGCTGGAAAGTGCCAACGCGATTTTTTATAAAAGCTCTGGTTCGGTTACCTCCGCGATGCGCGCGGTCGTGTTCGCGCTGAACGGCGCGTTAGCGGAAAAGAACCTTAATCTGCCGCCGGAAAGCATTTCTGTGTCCGCCCAGCTTTCTCTGGGGGTTATTCATCACGATACCCTCTTTTTGGCGCAGGCCGGCCTCAGCCAGGCGCTGCTGGCCAAACCAGGCAGCCGCGCGTTCTTTTATGATCCGGACCTTGACCCGCGCGGACTGGGCTTGACCCAGGTGCCGCGCGTGCGCTTTTTCCAGCAGGCCGTTGACGAGGGTGATGTAATCCTGTTTTCGACGCAGTTCCCGGCTGCTTTTTTAGCCAGCAGCGGCGGCTCTGA
>JAAZPN010000282.1 GCA_012797215.1 Chloroflexota bacterium
GATGATATCAGCGCCTCGCATGCCCTCATCCATATCGTGCACAATTTCAAAGGAAGTGCCGGCTTTTTTGGCTTCGTCGCGCGCCTGCTGCTCGATTTCCGGCATCAGACGAAATTCTTCCGGGTAGGAGAGCGTGACGTCCAGCCCAAAGCGCGGCATTTGCAGAATGAGTGACTGCGGTACGGAGATGGGTTTGAGGTACGAAGCGGCATACGCCCAGGACACCACGATTTTCTTTTTGCGCAAATCGCGGCCTTTCTTCTCCATGATTGTCATCAGGTCCGCCAGGCACTGGAAGGGGTGGTAAATATCGCACTGCATATTCAGAACCGGGACGCGCGAGGCTTGGGCGACCGCATTGATGTACGCGTTGCCGACTTCCCAGTCGCAGTGGCGGATGGCGATGCCGTCGTAATAGCGGCCAAAGATTTCCCCGATTTCCTTGGGGGTATCCCCATGCGCAATCTGGGTGGACTTGCTCTCGATAAAGCCCGCGTGCCCGCCCAATTGGGAAATGCCAGCTTCGAAGGAGCCGCGCGTGCGGGTGCTGCTGAAAAAGAAAAGCATCGCCAGCACTTTGTCGCGCAGGTATGGGTGCGGTTCGTTCAAGGCGCGTTTGCGCTTGAGGTCCCAGGCAACGTCCAGAACAGTCTCAACTTCCTCTTTGCTGAAATCAAGATCGCCAATCAGGTCTCTACCGTGTAAAAAAGTCTGCATTATTCTCTCCTTGGAAAAATGTAATTTCGTGCGGTTTCCGGGTTATTCCATCTTACCCAACACCAATGATAACAGCGCCATGCGCATCACGACGCCGTTAAAGGCTTCCTGCCAGTAGCGCGACCAGCGCGTGATGTCCACGTCCAGCGGGATTTCATCCATGCGCGGCAGGGAATGCAGCAGGATGGCATCGGGCTTGGCTTTATTGGCCAGCAGCTCGCGTGTAATCTTGTAGTTATCCGGGGTCAGCGCCACTTCATCGCCGCGAACATCGCGGTGCTTGGTGTAATCGGGCTGGACAACCGGCTCGACCAGGATGACATCCGCCTCGGCAATCACCTGTTCCACGTGCTCGGCTTCTTTGAAATTCAGGCTGTAATTGCTGATTTCCTCTTTAAATTCAGGTGTCAATGACATGTCGGGCGGGGCAACGAAGGTAATGGGGCAGTCGAATTGGGTGAGGGCATAGGCCAGGGAGTGCATGGTGCGCATGCGCATATCGCCAACTGCCAGCCACCTAAGCCCATCAATGCGGCCTTTTTCGCGCAGCACGGTATACAGGTCCGTAAGGATTTGGGTGGGGTGCTCGCCCCAACCATCGCCGCCGTTGATAATCGGGATGGAAGCCCAATTGGCAGCTTCATGCGGCGCGCCCTGCTGATAATGACGCATCACGATGACATCGCCGTAGTACTCCAGCATTTTGACCGTATCCTTGATGGATTCCTGGTAAAAATCGCCGGCGCGGGTCATCTTGACATCGGAAAAGCCAGTCACGTGGCCGCCCAAGCGGTGCATAGCTGCCTCGTGCGCCAGGCGGGTGCGCGTGCTGGGTTGATAGAAAGCGGTGACCAGCGTCTTTTCCGCCAGCAAATCCGAATTGCGCCGCGAGCGGGCAATTGGCTCCAACTCCTCAGCCACTTCGAAAACCCTGAAGAACTCATTTCGTTCAAAATCTTTGAGCGACAAAATGTCCCGACCACAAAAACTGCGCATAATTTCTCCTTTACATCATTGGTCTTTATGAAAAAGTGGGTGAGAAAAGATTTGTACTCCCGGTGCAAAAAAAGTATAGGGACTAAAGCAGCTCTCCTATGCAAGCTAACCCAAAAGCTGTAATTTGAGCCGTCGGACATGTAATTCTGGATATATTATAAATCTCATCCTGATAGCTGGCAATTAATTGAGATATTTTTGGGCAAATGTCATTAGTGGAGCAAAATAAGGCGAAACCGACCGCGCAGGATTCCGCGGCTCAGAATGTGTAGATGACAAGGTATAATTAATTTGCATTTGTCTGTTGAATTAATAAAAATCGAGGTGGTAAATGGACTTTTTATCTTCACTGCCGAATTCTTCATTTTTAGCTAAGTCCGGATTGACCTGGGGCATTCTTGGCACAGCCCGTATCGCCGCTAAATCCCTCATTCCCGCGATTAAAGCGAGCAAGCACAACAACGTGGCTGCGATTGCCAGCCGGGACCTGACTCGCGCCGCGGAGTTCGTCCGGGAAAATGAAATCCCCAAAGCTTACGGCACTTACGAAGAACTGCTCAATGACGAGAATATCCAGGCGGTATACATTCCGCTGCCAAACAGCGAACACAGCCGCTGGGCGGTGCGGGCAATGGAAGCCGGCAAGCATGTGTTGGTGGAAAAACCTTTCGCGGTAAACGCTGACGAAGCCCAGATGATGGTGAGTACTGCGCTGGAAAAATCAGTCCTGTTGATGGAAGCGTTTATGTACCGCTACCACGCGCGCCTGGGGCAAATACTCGAGATTGTGCGCAGAGGAACATTGGGTAAACTTCGTTTTATCCAATCCAGCATGAGCTTTCCGCTGACAAATCCGGACGATATCCGCTTGAACGCGAATTTGGGCGGCGGCGCGCTTTATGACCTGGGCTGCTACTGCGTGGACTTGCAGCGCATTCTTGTCGGTCGCGAACCCAGGCGGGTAAAAGCGCTCAGTTACCAGGGCAATACGGGTGTGGACTTACAGGTTTCAGCCACCCTGGATTTTGGCGAACAGGTGTACGGCCATTTTGACGTAGGCTTCAATGCGTTCAGACAGCAGCACACGCGCATTATTGGCACGGAAGGTGTGTTGGATGTGGTGGACCCGTTTGGCGCCAAGGCGGAAGCAAGCCAGATGACCCTGACAAAAGACGGCGAGACCAAGAAGTTAAGCGTCAAAAGGGAAAACGCATACGAAAAAATGATTGAACATTTTTATTATGTTGTCATGAGTCGGGAAGCTCCCTTATTCCCCTTGGCAGATTCCGTTAATAATTTAGTGGTCATCGACGCGCTTTTCCAATCACTGATTGATGGCGGTCGTTTGGTTTCCTTAACCCCCACACCAAACTAATTGAGGTAGAGCATGTCTGATCCGAAACCATCCAACTATTCCCTGTGGACAAAACTGGCAAGCTACTATTTGCCAACCCTGCTCATCATCGGACTGATTCTCATCATGACCACCGGATTAACCAATCCGGTCCCAACGCCGGAAAGCTGCATCGCGCAGGAGCCGCTCTTGCATATGATTGTTGGTTACGCGGCGCTTTTCTGTGAGCTAGCTGCCATTTTTGTGATCGTGACCGGCGCGGCGCACGCCCTGGCCAGCTATGTCCGGCGGCTGTTGGACCGCAATTTGATGAACCAAATCAAAGGTTCAGAGGCTACCCGGCTTCGTCTTGGCCACAAGCTCAGTCTCAGCCTCGAATTCGCTATGGCGTCCGACATCCTGAGGCTGGCTGTTTCGCCCAATTTTTCCACTATCATTGTTCTGTTCACCATTATCCTGCTGCGGGTCCTGGTGAATTTCTTCCTCGAGCATGATATCGAAGTTATCCGCGAATACAATATTTTGAATGAATTGAAACAAACAGAGGACGAAAAGTAGCGGTATCCGTTTATCAGCGGGAATGCCATTAAAGCGCAATAAAAAAAGGATACGCTTGTGCGTATCCTTTTTGTGTGTTATCAGGCGTCCTTTTACGGGGTTGGGGAAGGCGTCATCGTGCGCGTGGCTGTCGCGGTCGGGACAGGGGTAACCAGATTCACAGGGATCTTCAGAATATCGCCGATGAACAGGCTGGAACTGTCTACGATTTCAGTCAGGCCCTGGCTTCGGCGCCAACGGTTCGTTTCGTAGAGGATTTTGTCCACGGTGGAGTTAAAGCGGGTCGCCAGAGCTTCGAGAGTGTCTCCGGAGCGGACCTTGTAGTCGATAATCGTGCCGCGGCGGATGTCGGTGGGCAGCGGCGTGGCGGTGGGGAGTTCCTGGCCGGGCGCGGGGATGAGAATGGTCTGCCCGACGTTGATGATGCAGGAGCTGTCCAGGTTGTTCAGGTAGAGCAGCACTTCCACGTCGGCGTCATACTTTTTGGCGATCACGGCGCAGTTATCATCCTCCTGGACGACGTATTCAAACGGCGCGGATGGCGTGAAGGTGGGTGTTATCGTCGGCGTTTCGGTGATGGTGGGAGTATGCGTCGCGGTGTTGGTTGGCGTCACGGGGGTGGGTGTGAGCGTCGGGGTTGGGGTTGGGGTTTTAGTCGCGAACCAACCGGGGGTGCCGGCAAGATTGCCGGTGGCCCACAGGGCGATGAGCGCGAGGCCAGCCACGATGAAAAGCCCGGCCAGAACGCCGACGAACGCTTTCCCGGATTTTTGTTTTCTCCGGTAAGAAGCCAGTGGGCTTTGAGATTTCTTCTTTGCCATGATGGTTTTCCTTTCGGCCTGCACATGCAAGGGATTGTTCAAATCCAATTATTCGTGATTTGAAGCTTTTGTCAAGTATACCATTTTCAGGATGACGGGTTGTAGGGCATCGTTAGATTGACCGCTGCATTGGTTGGTGTTTTTTGCTCCGCTCAGGATGACAGGAAAGTGCGCTTAGGATGACACGCAGATGCGCTCAGGATGAGGAGACCTGCGGTCAACCACGCTCGCTGGTGAGGACAGCAGTGAGAACGTGAAGGTAGGCTGACAGGGAGATCGCTTCGTTCCTCGCGATGACGAATACTTATCCGACTGAACCGCAGGCGAAGCGTCCTGGCAAAGGCGAGCTAAGATTCTTCGCTGCGCTCAGGATGACAGGAAAGTGCGCTCAGGATGAAAAGTCTCTCCCTTAGCGGTGAGGAACGCCTTACACGCACTCGCGCTGGTGCTGCGCTGCCACGTACTTATGCAGATACTGGCCGGTATAAGACTCAGCGTTCAGGCAGACTTCTTCCGGGACGCCTTCCGCCACCAGGTAGCCGCCGCGGTCACCGCCTTCCGGTCCCAGGTCGATGACCCAATCCGCAACCTTGATGATATCCAGGTTGTGCTCAATCACCACGACGGTATTGCCGGAATTGACCAGAGATTGGAGCACCTCGATGAGCTTATGCACATCCGCGGCATGCAGCCCGACCGAGGGCTCGTCCAGGACGTACAGCGTCCTGCCGGTAGCGCGGCGGGAAAGCTCTTTGGAGAGCTTGACGCGCTGGGCTTCGCCACCGGAGAGCGTGGTGGCAGGCTGGCCGAGGCGCACATAGCCCAACCCAACCGCCTGCAGCGTTTCCAGCCGGCGCTGAATGCGGGGGAAAGCGCTGAATAGTTCCATGGCAGTTTCGACGGTGAGGTCAAGCACGTCCGCGATGCTCTTGTCCTTAAAGCGCACCTGCAGCGTTTCGTGATTGTAGCGTTTGCCCCGACAGACTTCGCAGGGAACATATACATCAGGCAAAAACTGCATTTCGATTTTCAGCTCGCCCTGCCCCTGGCAGGCTTCGCAGCGCCCGCCTTTGACGTTGAATGAGAAGCGCCCCTTGCCATAACCGCGGATCTTCGCGTCTGGCAGGCTGGTAAATAGGTCGCGAATATCGTCAAACATGCCAGTGTAGGTGGCCGGGTTCGAGCGCGGAGTGCGTCCGATGGGGGTCTGGTCGATGTTAATCACCTTATCGAGGTGTTGGATGCCTTCGATGCGCTCGTGCGCGCCGGGCTGCGTGTGGGCGTTCATCAGCTGGCGGGCGAGGGTGTTGTAAAGCACATCCACCAGCAAGGTGGACTTCCCTGAGCCGGATACGCCGGTGATGCACACGAATTTACCCAGCGGGATATTCACGCTCAGGTTCTTGAGGTTATTTTCCGTGGCGCCCACCACGCGCAAAAACTGTCCGTTGCCCTGCCGGCGCTGCTCGGGCAGAGGCACCCTTTTGCGGCCAGAAAGATAGGCGCCGGTGAGGCTTTCTGGGACCGCCATGATTTGCTCGGGAGTGCCTTCCGCGACGATTTCGCCGCCGTGTTCTCCCGCGCCGGGTCCCAGGTCAATCACCCAATCCGCGCTGCGGATAGTTTCATCATCGTGCTCCACCACCAAAACGGTATTGCCCATGTCGCGCAGTCCTTCCAGCGTATCCAGCAAGCGGCGGTTATCGCGCGGGTGCAGGCCAATGGAGGGTTCGTCCAGAACGTAAAGCACGCCCATCAGTTTGGAACCCACCTGGGTTGCCAGGCGGATGCGCTGGGCTTCGCCGCCAGAAAGAGTGCTCGCGCTGCGTTCAAGCGTCAGGTAGTCCAGGCCGACATCAACCAGAAACCCGAGGCGCGCGTTAATTTCGCGCAGGATGCGTTCGGCAATGGCTTTCTGCCGGGAGTTGAGCGGGGAATCCCCGCCGGAAGACAACGTTTTCACCCATTCAAGCGTTCGATTTACCGGCCAGCCGGTCACATCGATAATATTCGCGTCCTCGACTAACACCGCCAGGGCTTCTTTTCGCAGGCGTTTGCCTTCACAAGTCGGGCACAGCTTAACGCCCATAAACTCAGAGATGCGCATTCGGATATAGTCTGATTGCGTTTCGCGATAGCGGCGCTCAAGATTGCCAATAACACCTTCAAACGAGGTGCTGAACGAAGATTTGCGACCATTCCTGCCAATGAACTCCACCCGGATTTCATGACCGTTGGTGCCGTATAAAATCATGTGGAGGTCGTCCTCGGAAAGCTGACTGACAGGCGCGTCCAGGCTGAACTGCCGTTCTCTGGCTACCGCTTCAATCATCTGCCAGTAATAACCGCCTTCCTCACGTGGGCCGGACCATTCCAGCGCCGCGATAGCGCCTTCCCGCAGCGAAAGCGTTTTATCCGGGATGAGCAGCTGGGGGTCAATTTCCTCGCGCGTGCCAAGCCCCTGGCAGGTAGGGCAGGCGCCGTGCGGTGTATTAAACGAGAAAGTGCGCGGTTCAATTTCAATCAGAATGGAGCCATGTTCCGGACAGGCGAGATTTTCTGAAAATTGCGTGTCCTCTGGTGGTTCCGCGCTCAAATTCTGAATAGTCACATACCCTTCGCCAAAGCGCAGGGCGGTTTCAATCGAGTCTGTCAGGCGCGAGCGCATCGCCAGCGCGTCCTCGTCGCTTTCCGGCTTGCTGATGACCAGGCGGTCCACCACTGCTTCGATTGTGTGCTTCTTGTAGCGGTCCAGCTGAATAGTGTCATCCAGCGAATATACTTCACCGTCCACGCGAGCGCGGACAAAACCAGATTTGTTGATTTCTTCCAGGACTGCCTGATAGGTACCTTTGCGTTCGCGCACCACTGGCGCGAGAATGAGCAAGCGGCTGCCATCCGGCATTGCCAGGATGGTATCCACAATTTCCTGGGCGGACTGGCGCTGCACGGGGCGGCCGCAGACCGGGCAGTGAGGAATTCCAACGCGAGCGAATAGAAGCCGCATATAGTCATAAATCTCGGTGACAGTTCCGACGGTTGACCGCGGATTGTGCGAGGTGCCTTTTTGGTCGATGGAAACGGCGGGAGAGAGCCCTTCGATGGCGTCCACGTCGGGCTTGTCCATCTGCCCGAGGAATTGCCGGGCGTAGGCAGAAAGGGATTCCACGTAGCGGCGCTGACCCTCAGCGAAAATCGTATCGAATGCCAACGAGGATTTTCCGGAGCCCGAAAGTCCGGTCAGGACGACCAGTTTATCCCGCGGGATTTCCACGGTGATGTTCTTGAGGTTGTGTTCGCGCGCGCCTATGACGCGCAGGTTTTCTGATGGCATAGCTCCACACTCCGGCCGATAATTATACCATTTGTTCTATATTACGACGCAATTAATAAGTATACCCTCGATGGAGAGGCGTTGGGATGTGGTGGAGTGCAGAACAATGAAAAGGAGACGGTGAAACCAGTCTATCGACAAATTTTTTTATATGGAGGTAGGTTAAGAGGGAGATCGCTTCGTGCCTCGCGATGACGAATGGATTGTCAGGCTGAACCGCAGGCGAAGCATCTTGTATTCTTGAACTAAGATCCTTCGCTGCGCTCAGGATGACAGAAAAGCACGCTCGCTGGTGAGGACACCAGCGAGAACAAGTATGGAGGTAGGTTAAGAGGGAGA
>JAAZPN010000283.1 GCA_012797215.1 Chloroflexota bacterium
AGTTGACGATCTCACCCCCCCAGAAATAGCCGCGAAGGCAGTGAATGTTGGCATCAAGAAGGCCAATCTTGATTTTGGGAGCATGTTTGTCCTGGCTCTCTTTGGCGGCGCCTTCATTGGCATCGGCGCCATACTGGCAACAACCGTCGGCACCAATGGAGCGGATTTTCCATACGGACTGAATTCGCTGCTCAAAGGCCTGATTTTCACCGTTGGCCTGGTTCTGGTCATCGTCGCGGGCGCGGAGCTCTTCACCGGCAACGCTCTGATGATACTGGCTGTTCTCAGCAAAAAAATCACCCTCGGGAAGATGCTGCGCAACTGGGGTATCGTCTACATTGGCAACCTGATTGGCGCGCTCATTCTCGCCCTCATCATGTTCATGGCCAAACAATACACTTTTGCCGGCGGAGCTATTGGGAAGACCGCGCTCACAGTCGCGAACGCCAAGAGCGGTCTGACGTTCACCTCAGCGCTGGGATTGGGAATAATGTGCAACATCCTGGTCGATCTGGCTGTCTGGATGACCTTCTCCGCGCGCACAACGGCAGGCAAGATAGCGGCTATCATTCTACCGATCAGCTCATTCGTCGCCGCGGGTTTTGAACACAGCGTCGCGAACATGTATTTCATCCCGGTCGGTCTCTTTATTAAAGCATTCGATCCAGCTTTCGCTGCTAATGCCGGAGAGTTCGCGAACCTTTCCTGGGCAAACTTCTTTGTAAAAAATCTCCTCCCGGTTACTCTCGGCAACATTATTGGAGGCGCAATTTTCGTCGGTGCTGCTTATTGGTTCATTTATCTGAGAAAACAAAAGTAGCGCGCTGGGTCACTTTTTATTTCAAAGTAAATCTCGTAGAAGGATGAAAATATGGTTAACTTGAAAATCAACGGTCGGGATGTCCAGGCAGAACCTGACTGGACAATTCTCAAAGCAGCTCAAAATGCAGGGGTCACCATTCCTACCTTGTGCAACCACAAAGACCTCTCACCTACGGGCGCATGCCGAATGTGTCTGGTTCAGGTCAAAGGTGCGCGTGGATTAGCCACCTCTTGCACCACGCCTGTCGCGGAAGGAATGGAAGTCGTGACCGAAAATGAAGAGCTGGCAAAATCCCGCCGCTCTGTGCTCAAACTACTGCTCAGCGTATATCACGATGCTGGTTACACAAACTACGACGCTGATAACGAACTTTACAGATGGGCACGATTCTATAACCTTGACCCCAAAACTCTCACGTCTCCAACGCCGCGCTATACAATCGATTCTGATCCCAATCCGTTTGTTTTCGTCGATCTGAATAAATGCATTCTTTGCACGCGCTGCGTGCGGGCTTGCGCTGAGATCCAGGGACGTTTTGTGTGGGGTATTTCCCAAAGAGGTTTTGAATCACACTTGGCGGCTGGCATGGATCAGAACATGCTGGACGCGCGCTGCGAATCCTGCGGCGCTTGTGTGGCATACTGCCCCACTGGCGCGCTCGCGCTCAAGCCATCGGTCTCGGCGCCAGCGGCTCAAACCAAGGTTACGACTACATGTTCTTACTGCGGCGTTGGCTGCCAATTCGACCTCAACGTCGTTGATAACGAAGTAGTACGCGTAACTTCAAAACCTGAAGCTCCCGCAAACGGCATGCATCTCTGCGTCAAAGGCCGTTTTGGTTTCTCGTATGTACATCATGCTGACCGATTGACCAAGCCTCTGGTGAGGGAATACCTACTCAAGGGTGAAGCGCGGCCTTCCAAAGAAGACCGCGGTCCGTGGGTTGAGACAGATTGGGATACGGCTCTGAATTTGGTTGCCCAAAAACTGGCCACAACGCGCGACACCTATGGGCCCGACAGTGTCGGTGTGCTTTCCTCGGCTAAATGCACGAACGAAGAAAACTACCTGATGAACAAGTTTGCCCGGCAGGTCATCGGCACTAACAACATCGACCACTGCGCGCGCCTTTGCCATGCCAGCACCGTTGCCGGCCTTGCCACAGCCTTGGGTTCTGGAGCGATGACAAACTCGATGAAGGATATTGCCGAGAATGCCAACTCCATGCTGGTAATTGGCTCCAATACCACCGAACAGCATCCAGTGTTTGGCGCGAAAATTCGTCAGGCGGTACTGCGCCGGAATGTACAGCTGATTGTCGCTGACCCCCGCCAAATAGATCTCTGTGAATTCGCAGTGCTGCATCTGCAGCAAAAACCAGGCACGGACATCCCATTGGTAAACGGTTTGATGAACATTATCCTCGAAAAGGGTTATGTCAATACCGCGTTCGTGGAAGAGCGGACGGAGAATTTTGATGCCCTCGTGGAGAATATCAAGCTCTATCCTCCAGAGCGGGTATCTAAGATTACTGGCGTACCTGTTGACCAGCTTTATCAAGCGGTAGAAATCATTGTCAAGAATGCCCCGATGGCGGTCTTCTGGGCGATGGGTATCACCCAGCATACAACTGGCGTTCATAACGTCTTCGCGCTGGCAGATTTGCAGATGATGCTGGGCAATTTCGGTATTCCAGGTGGTGGCGTCAATCCTCTGCGTGGGCAAAATAACGTCCAGGGAGCTTGTGATATGGGTTGTCTTGTCAACGTTTATCCAGGCTATCAGGCGGTCACTGCTGAGGCATCTCAACAAAAGTTTGAGGAAGCCTGGGGCACCAACCTGTCCAATAAAGTTGGCAAGACGGTGACGGAAATTATTCCCGGCGTGCTTGAAGGCACCACCAAAGCGCTCTACATTCTTGGCGAAAACCCGGCAATGACAGACCCGGATTCCAATCATATTCGCCACTGTCTCGAAGAGTTGGAATTCTTCGCGCTGCAGGATATCTTCCCAACCGAAAGCTCCGCCTACGCGGATGTGCTTCTGCCTGGCGTTTCCTTTGTCGAAAAGACCGGCACCTACACCAGCACTGAGCGCCGTGTTCAGATGCTCCATCAGGCTATTACCCCCCGCGGCGAAGCCCGCCAGGACTGGGAAATCATCGCAGATCTCGCGCGGAGAATCGTTGCCCTTGGCGGTCGCCGCATCTATCCAACCCCTTGGTCCGGATGGAACTACGCGAGCTCTGCCGAAATATTGACCGAGGTTTCAGCGCTTACTCCTAGTTACGGCGGTATCTCTCATAAACGCCTCGACGCTGGTGAAAGCCTGTGTTGGCCGTGTCCTAATGCGGAGCACCCTGGAACACCAATCCTGCACATTGGCAAATTTACGCGTGGAAAAGGCAATTTTATCCCCGCCATTCACATGGATCCTTCCGAGTTACCCGATGAGGAATTCCCAATGATGCTGACCACCGGCCGTGTCATTTATCACTGGCACAGTGGTGAAATGACCCGCCGCGTCAAGGAATTGATGGAAGTCTACGGCGAAGCCCTGATTGAAGTTTCCCCGGCGGATGCCCGCAAGCTTGGTTTGAATCGCGAGCTTAACAAAGTTAAAGTTAGCTCAAGGCGCGGAACAATCACAGCTGGCGCATGGGTGACTGATAGAGTGCCGGAAGGTTTAATCTATGGAAATTTCCACTTCCCGGAGAACAATATCAATTACCTCACCAAAGCCGCCCTGGACCCCATCGCGAAAATCCCGGAATTCAAGGTAACCGCTGTCAAGGTGGAAGCGGTGGCATAACACAAGTAGTGGAACAAGCCCAGCAGATGCTGGGCTTGTTATTTTTTAGAGCGCTTTTGCCAGGGCTTCTGCGCGAGCAAAATCCTCTGGGGTGTTTATGTTGAAGAATGCCAGCCCGTGGGGGTCATACTTGCGACAAAAATCGCTATCAAGTTCCACAACCCGCACCTCAGGGAACCAGGAAATCAGGCGCCTCTTTTGTTCCCGGATAGCTTTTAGGATGGCCTCACGACACACATCCCGGCGGTAAACAGCATGCAAAGGCTCAAAAAAATCATCCGAGCTTTTTGGCACAGCCACATCCTTACCTGATTCTCTTAGCCAGTCCGCTCCTGCCGATAAAATTCCAGCGTTGGCGAAAGGCAGATCGCACGCGACCACCGCGACCAATTCGTACTGGGCTACCGTCATCGCGGTATATAGCCCCCCAAGCGCGCCCAAACCAGGAATTGTGTCTGGGACTACTCTGACTGGGATGTCAAACGTTTGCTGTTCAGCGTTGCAGACAACCAGAACTTCTCCTGCTATTGGCAAAAGAAGGCGATAGATTCGTTCTAATAACGGCGTTCCCAAAAATGACAGATGGGATTTTGAACTTCCCATCCTACTGGAATTACCGCCAGCCTGAATAACTACACTGAGTGGTTCCAAAACCAGCCCATCCTTGTCCATGCGATCTGAAAGTCAATTATAATGGCTTCTGAAAACCAATTTACTTTATCGAGAATTCAAGCAACCAAGCAGCTTTTTTTCCAAGACAGACCATCCAGGAAACATGCCATGAACCAAGCCGCTTTACCTAAAAAGATTTGGAGCTTTTCCAGTAAAACTGACACAATTAGCGAGATCAATAAACCTGTCGTGAATGAACATTCCGCCGCGTTATTTGTTAACAACGAGCTTTGGCTCACATTCATTTGCTCCCCAACCGATTTGGAAGCGCTCGCGATTGGTTTCTTGTTTGGTGAAAACGTAATTATGGACTTGTCCGAGGTTGATTCCATAAAACTGGAGGAGGACGCTAGCCGAATTATGGTCAATCTGAGGCATCCAGTCGCAAAGCCAACCCATTTTCACCGCACATCCACTGGATACGGAGTAGAAAACAAGCTGAATCCCCCACGCCTGCCTGCTGACTTTCGTCTCAGACCTGGCGAAGTGCTGGATTTGTACCGCCAGTTTCTGGACCAGCAGGAACTGCACGAGCACGTGGGAGGTTTTCACAGCGCGGGATTGAGTGATGGCATCAGCGTGCCAATCATGGTCGAGGATCTTGGCCGGCACAATTGCGTGGATAAACTCACCGGCTTGTTCCTTCTTCAAGGGCGGTCGTTTACGCCAAACATCCTCCTGCTCAGCGGTCGAATCAGCTCGGAGATGGTGTTCAAAACCTTTGCGCTTGGCGTCCCGATGATCGTCTCGCGCACTTCCCCTACCGCGCTGGCAGTAGACTGCGCCGACGAGGCTGGTATAACCTTGATTGGTTACCTACGCGGCGCGCAGTTTGATATTTACAGCCATCCCGAACGTCTGCAAATGGAAGCATAGTTTCTTCGAAGTGAGTTACCCTGCCTCCGTTCGATAGCAATTAATGACAACTATGCACGAGCTCGCTGTGACGGAAAGCATTCTTGAAATCGCCAATCGAGCCGCGTTGGAAAATAAAGCCAACCGCGTGACCGATATTTACCTGACCATAGGTCAGCTTTCATCAATTGTTGATGATTCTGTCCAGTTTTATTGGGATCACATCAGCAAGGGAACGCCCAGCGAAGGCGCAGTTCTGCATTTTAACCGCGTTCCTGCCCGGTTGAGATGCAAAAATTGCAACGAATACTATGAACTGCGTGACGAGCTTATGCCGTGCCCGGCTTGTGGCAGCATCTCGCTCGAAATAATCAGCGGCGAAGAGCTGCTTGTAGACCATATTGAGGTTGTCAAGGACTGAAGATGACACAAAGGATTGAAATCGTTCGCAAGATATTAGACTCCAACCAGCGCATTGCGGCTTCTAATCGCGCGCTGTTGGACGAAAACAATATTTATGGGATCAATATAATGGCTTCTCCAGGCTCTGGGAAAACCAGTTTCATCATGGAGACCCTCCAGCGTTTGCCGCCACGCGTTCACGTTGGCGTGATTGAAGGCGACACCGCGCCGGTCACCATCGACGCCGACAAAATCAATGCATTAGGTACGCCCGCCGTGCAAATTAACACCGGCGGCGAGTGCCATCTGGACGCGGTCATGGTGGAACTTGCGCTTCAAAAGCTCGACCTGAAGCTCCTCAACCTGGTCCTCATTGAAAACGTCGGCAACCTAATTTGCCCTGCCAGCTTTGACCTGGGAACTACAGCCAACATTGTGATAGCGTCTATCCCGGAAGGCGACGATAAACCTTACAAATATCCCAACATCTACCGCGGTTTGGATGTTCTGATTATTAATAAAATTGACCTGCTGCCCTATGTTGACTTCCGCATGGATTACTTTACCAAGGGGATCCAAATGCTAAACCCGGATATCAAAATTTTCCCGGTTTCGTGTAAGACTGGAGAAGGTTTTGAGCGTTGGATTGACTGGCTGTCATCAAACATCCCGACGAAAGACCTGCCAATCGACCAGTGAAACTCCAGAATCAGCGCTTTCTCATCTCCGGGATTGTGCAAGGCGTGGGCTTTAGGCCTACAGTATATCTGCTTGCGCGCGAACACCACCTAACTGGTTGGGTCATTAATACTGCCCAGGGTGTTGAAATTGAAATTCACGGAACTGAAGAAAATTGCGACGCTTTTACGCGCAGCCTAAGGGAAAATCCACCTGCCCTGGCGAAGGTGGATAGTTTCGTTGTGTCTCAAGCGCCTTTGTATATCTATGCTGAATTTGAAATCCGTCAGAGTAAAGACCAGCCGGGCAACTTTTTGCCTGTCTCTCCGGATATCGCGATCTGCGCCGACTGCAAAAGAGAGCTCTTCGATCCTGAGGACCGCAGATACCGCTATCCGTTCATCAATTGCACGCACTGCGGACCGCGCTTCAGCATTGTCCAGGACATCCCATATGACCGCGCGACAACCAGTATGGCTGGCTTTCCCTTATGCCCGGACTGCGCGAGAGAGTATCACGACCCCGCCGACAGGCGCTTTCACGCTCAGCCGGTCGCCTGCCCGGCTTGCGGCCCCGAAATATGGTACGAAGTGAATGGAGAGCGCGTTTCCCGGAGGGAGAACGCCCTTAAAGACGCACGCGCGGCTATTCGGCAAGGGAAAATCCTGGCAATCAAAGGCTTGGGTGGTTACCACCTGGCCTGTGACGCGCGCAATGCGTCCGCCCTAAAGACCTTGCGAGATAGAAAGCGCCGGACCGGAAAACCTTTCGCCTTGATGGCATCTTCAATCCAGGTCATCGAAAAATTCGCGCGGCTTTCCGATCAGGAACGGAAAATGCTGGATTCACCGCAAGCGCCCATTCTGTTGACCGAGACGACAGAGGCCGGAAGAGAACTTGCGCGATTAGTCGCGCCGGACCAAACCAGGCTCGGATTCATGCTTCCGTACACCCCACTGCATTTGCTGCTGATGCAGCCCGAATTGGATTTTCCGGAAGTGTTGGTGATGACCAGCGCAAACCTGAGCGAAGAACCCCTGGCGTACCAGGATGACGAAGCCCGAATTCGTCTCGCTGGCCTGGCGGATGCTTTCCTGATGCATAACCGCCCCATCCACATGCGGGTGGATGACTCAGTAGTCACCGAACTGAGAGGTGAAGCCTACCTTGTTCGCCGCGCGCGGGGATACGCGCCTGGTCAGCTGCGGATTCCAGCAGCAGAACTGCCAATTCTTGGCGCTGGGACGCAGTTGAAAAATACATTTTGTCTGGCAAGAGAACACTACGCCTTCGTCAGCCATTTCATCGGGGATCTCGAAAATCAAGAGACTCTGGATTCATATGAACAGGCTGTTGAGCATTACGAAAAATTGTTCCGCATCCATCCCCAGGCGCTGGCCTGCGACATGCATCCGGACTACCTCGCCACGCGCTACGCGCAGGGGCGCAGCAAGCAAGAAAACCTTCCGCTTACTGCCGTGCAGCACCACCATGCCCA
>JAAZPN010000284.1 GCA_012797215.1 Chloroflexota bacterium
ATTCAGGCGGGGAAGGAGGGATTCGAACCCTCGGTTGGATTTTACTCCAACAACCACTTAGCAGGCGGCCCCAATCGTCCACTCTGGCACCTCCCCAGGTACGGGCATCAGCCCGAGCGGAAGGAGTGGGATTCGAACCCACGATGGGTTTCCCCATACCTGTTTTCAAGACAGGCGCCTTTAGCCGCTCGGCCATCCCTCCGTAGGGAAGCTATTCTAACATAAATCAATTCTTCGGGCAAGACGATTTCAACTGGTGACAACAACTCCAACCTGGGAGCTATCTCATTCAATATAGGCTTTTAGCTGATTCATTCCAGGTCTGGATTTATTTCCTCTTTGTTCACGCCTGGCGCATTCTTTTCAGGGACAGCGATGCGTGAGCCGCTTCCAAAGCGGAAAGTAAGTGAGCCAAGTTGGATCAGGTCGCCATGGTAAAGCCGAATTCCTTTCACACCAACAGGCGCATAATTCACCCAGGTTCCAGCAGCGCTGCGGAAATCGGTCAGACGAAATTCGCCATCAGCGAGCATCCGCAGTTGGCAGTGCATAGGCTCAATAGCTGGGTCATCCAAAACGACATTACAGAGGTCCGGGTCGCGCCCAAAAATGCTGATTTCCTGAGTTATTGCCACTGGTTTTTCTGGCGTCGGAATGTTTTCTGGGCTAAGTTTAGTCAGTGTTGCCAATATCTTTTGTGGAGCTGTTGGCAGAGGCAAGATGGCTTCCGGAGAGCTTTCTGGAATCGGTTTGGCTTTCGGTCTTAGCAAAGCCGGCAGCACTACCAGCGCGGCTAACGCGGCGAGCGCCGCGCCGAGGGCGACTAGAAGCCAGGGACTCTTTAAGATATCCAAATTGCTCGTGCTCCCAACCGGAACGGTACTTATTAAGATGTCGAATGGGGCCGTGCTTGCTTCCAGGCCAAGTTCGTCCTCCATTGCTATCTGCAAGGTCAGCTTCTCGACACCTGCATACTCAGCCAGCCTCAGAATGAAGCTGCTGTATGGCGCTTGAACATTTTCCTGCACGCTTTTACCATTAACGAGCAGACGCGCCGATGTAATATTCCTGGGATGCCCATCCACAAAATCGATTAGCGCTTGCACGGGGAGTTCCGAGGGGGTTACCATGCCGTCCTCGGATTGCTGCAGGGATAGTGTGTCCGGCAAATTGATGAAACTCAGCTTGGCAGGTTCCACCACCACCTCAAAACTGGCGCTTGAGGAGCTAATTATTTCCTCTTCAAGCTGAAGTCGCACCGCGAGCGTTTGATTTCCACTTTTTCGGGCCAGAGAAAGATAGGAGATAGCGTAGATTTTTCCCAGATTCTGTATGTACCCATTCGTTTCTGGCAGCGCTTCATTTCCGGAATAGATGAACAGACTTCCGCCGCTGCTTTCCGCGAGGTCCTGTAGGTAAGGAATTTGTGGGTAACCAGCAATAAAAGCTTCGCCTGCCAACCAGATGACAACCTTTATCTTTTTTTCTCGGGCAGTCTCCGTTAGAAGCTGAAGTGTTTTTGCGTCTTGCACAGTTGGAAGCCCGGTAACGTAGAGGATGATTTTATCCTTGCCGCTCTCCTCCATGCTCAAGGCGTCCACGGCGCGCGTCAGGCTGGCAAGGTCTGATTTCAGAGAACGAAAGTTACCACTGTAAGCATCCAAAGCTGTAATGAGGGAACTGAAGTCTGAAAGTTGTTCGAATACATAGTCGGGGTTGATGTAGAGGCTGAAGCGGTCTTTCCCCTCCGAGTTGAAGGCATCAGAAAGCAGTTTGAATGCCCCCACAAGCTTAGAGTAGCGGGAAACGCCTTTTGGGTCGCGAGAATCGAGCGCAAAATCCGGGTTAACCACCAGCGTAAGATGGATGCCTTGATAATTCTCTTGCACATCCCGGGCAGGTACTGAATTTCCGTTTTCCAGAATAGTGAACGCGTTGGTGACGATTGGAGCGGCTGAGCCTATCGGGAGGTTGCGCGGCTTTACTTCTACCCGGATAAGCGGGAATTCCCGGTTTTCAATGTTTAGTATCTCCAGCGAAGGGGCTGCCTGGGTTCGCGCAGTTGCGCGGACTGGCAGCGCGACGCGCAGACAGAACGCCAGAAGGAGCACCAACAAGCAGGCATGTGAGAGCAATTTCCGGAAACCTAGCCAGCCGCAGCGGGCAGCGACCGGAGAGGTTGCCCCCAGTGGTTGAATCGGTTTCAAGCGCATTGTCCTACTTTGTTGCTTCCGTGGTCAGAGCCTGAGAACCAATTGGCACGACGCGCGTTTTTTCCTTAAGCTCACGGTAAGCAAGTGCGCGGGCAGTCAGGTCATAGGCATTCAAGACGCCGAATGCAATCAACAGCAAAGGAAGGAGGAGCAACCAAAGCAGCGCAGAAACTAGCCCTGCAGCCGCGCTTATCCCGGGGGCTGAGGCGCGCAGCGCGAAGATGAGCGGCAGCGCCGCGGCAATCAATGGTACGCTCAAGACCAAGCCGCAAACCAATCGTATCAGGCCGAGGATGATATGCAGCACCAGCAGCGGACCGAGGTTCTGGGTGCTTAGCTCCCAGGCGCGTTCAATGGCTTGAAGCGGGTCAAGGTTTTCATCGACCAGCGCGATGGAGGCATTATGCACCAGCACGCGTGCTGCCCACCCGACTGGAATGAGCAGTATCAAGAATGGCAGCAGGCAGCACAGCCCCACACCCAGGGTGCCAATGATAAAAATCACAACCGGAACTGCCAACAGCCCAGCCAAAAGGACGCTCGCAATCGCTACTAACAGCCTCAGCAGAATTAAACGCCAATAGAATGGTTTAAGCGCGTGGTGTAAAGCTTTAAAGTTGAGTTTTCCGTTTTCCTGCTCTTCTGCCAGGGCAGAACCTTTAATCACGCCGCCTACGCCGTATTCGCGCAGAAAAAATGCGATGAAGCTGATTAGAAGCACGCTGATAGCGATTCCGGCAGCCAACAAAAACCAGGTGTAACTTGGTACATCATGAAGAGACTCGCTCAGGCGTTCGAACATGGGGAAATACTTGCCTCCACCATCTCCCCAATGCCGCATGAGACGATCCCTGGATGAAAACTGATAAGAAAAACCTTGGCTGCCGCCCACCGCTGAGCCAGCTAAGAAACCGAAAAGCCAGAGAATCTTGTGCTTCCACACAATATTCCAGGCTTTCTTCAGGATTTCTGAGTAATTCATAATTCCTCTCTTGTTCCGGGGTCATTCCCATTCAATTGTCGCGGGCGGTTTGCTGGTAATATCATACACCACCCTGTTCACGCGCGGAACCTCATTCACAATCCGGTTAGCCGCTCTTGCCAGCAATTCATAGGGTAGGCGCGCCCAATCGGCGGTCATAAAATCGCTCGTGGAGACCGCGCGCAGGGCAATTACTTCCTGATAACTGCGCTGATCGCCCATCACTCCAACGGACCTGACTGGCAGAAGCACTGCAAAAGCCTGTGAACTTCCGGTTGGCTGTCCTTCGGCGCTCTCGACCAAAGTTAACAATCCTTCTTTCTCAAGTTCCGAGGTAAAAATTGCGTCCGCCTGCCGCAAGGTGTCCAGTCGTTCATGCGTAATCTCTCCCAGGCAGCGCACCGCCAGACCCGGGCCAGGAAAGGGCTGCCGCCAGACCAACGCGTGGGGTAAGCCCAGAGCTACGCCCACCGCCCGCACTTCATCCTTAAAGAGCAAACGCAATGGTTCGACAAGCTCAAAATTCATTTCAGAAGGCAATGCGCCGACATTATGGTGGCTCTTAATGCGGTGCGCTTGCGAAGCGCCTAATCCCTGGGATTCCACAACATCGGGATAGATAGTGCCCTGTACCAAGAATTTGGGGTTTCCAACTTCGCGGGCGAACGCTTCAAACTCACGGATAAATGCCTCACCAATGATTTTGCGTTTTTGTTCCGGGTCTGTCACGCCCTTCAGCTTCACTAGAAAGCGCTGCGATGCATCCACGACCCGCAGCGGTTCGCCGGGGAGGTGTTCGAAGGCTTTCACAACCTGTTCCCGCTCTCCCAGGCGAAGCAGACCGGTATCCACAAAGACGCTGCGCACATTCGCGCCAAGCGCTTCGCGGGCAAGGGCATTCGCTACGCTGGAATCGACACCGCCGCTGACTGCCGAAAGCACGCTTCGACCGGCTGCTTGCTCCCGGATGCGGACGATACTCTCTTGAATAATGGATTCAGTCGTCCAATCTGACGCGCAGCCGCAAATTTCCAGCACGAAACGCTTTAATATTTCTGTGCCAAGCGGGGTATGGCGAACTTCTGGGTGGAACTGCAAACCAAACCTTTTCTTTGCATAATCCCCGACTGCCGCAATCGGACAATTTGCGGAGCTCGCCAGCACATCCCATCCTTTCGGGGGCTTAGTAAGTTGATCGCCGTGAGACATCCAGACCGTTTGGTTGCCTTGCGGCAGAAGCGGATTTTCTTTAGTTATGCTTATCTCCGCCAGGCCGTATTCGTGGTGGCCTGCCCGGCTGACTTCACCGGCCAAAGCGTGCGCGAGGGCTTGCATTCCATAACAGATTCCCAGGATAGGCAGTTGGCTCTCCAGTAAAGCGTTTGGAATTGTTGGAGCGCCTTGCGCGTAGGCGGACTCAGGACCGCCTGAAAGGATAAACCCGCGCGTCTCGGCTTCTAATTGGCTAAGCTTGGGGTCGTTCCACGCCAGGATTTCGCTGTATACCCGAGCTTCGCGAACGCGTCGGGCAATCAACTGAGTGTATTGGGATCCAAAATCGACAATGATGATTTTTTCAGTCATGTTTGTGCGCCAGATCAATTCGAGAAAATGATTTTGCCGTCGTCCATGGAAGTGATTGTTACCAAGGAGTGAATTGGAATATTAAGATACGAAAGCAGGTTGCGACCGCCTTCGAATGACTTTTCGATCAATGTCCCAATCCCAACTACCTGGGCGCCGGCAACCTGTGCCAGACGCACCAGCCCGGCTATTGTCGCGCCGGATGCGAGAAAGTCATCAATGATTAGGATGCGCTCGTCTCTGCCGAGATACTCTGGGGAGACAATCAACTCCACGTTATTTCCCTTAGTATGAGAAGGAGCCACAGTCAGGTAGACTTCGTTTGGCATAGTAATCGGTTTTGTTTTTCGGGCATAAACCACCGGGATGCCCAGGTATTTGCCCGTCATCAAAGCCGGGGCGATGCCTGAAATTTCCGCGGTAAGCACTTTTTCGGCGCTTAGATCAACAAATAGCCGCGCGAATTCGGCTCCGCACGCGTCCATGAGTTTTGGGTCCACCTGGTGATTGATAAAACGGTCCACTTTCAGGATGCCAGAACCAAGATTTTTTCCATCCCTTAAGATTCGTTGTTTCAACAGTTCCATGCTATTTCTCCTTGAGGGCAAGGCTGGATTTGTAGTAGATACGCGAGCATCCGTCTGCTTGTCAGGCTGAGAGGACGCTTTGCATAGTTTAGCGTTGATTACTCGTCATTGAATGAACAAAGACCAAGCCTTCCGACTGGGAAGTTTAGTCTTTTTGATGAAGCAAGTCACCCTGGGAGACGGTGACGGCCTTACCGCCAATGTACACCCGGTCTGTGCCCAAGCGAACCCAAACTTCCCCACCGCGCGCGGAGGCTTGGTAGGCAAAGAATTTGGTTTTATTCATGCGTTCAGCATAATACGGCGCGAGCGTGCAGTGCGCCATGCCAGTTACAGGATCTTCGGGGATGCCTGTGACCGGCGAAAAGAAGCGTGAAATAAAATCGTAGCGTTCTTTACAGGGTGCGGTAATAATCACATCCGGTTGTGGCAAAGTGGAAATCTTCTTAAAATCCGGCGCAAAGCTTCGCACCGCATCGGAATTCTCCAGCTCTGCCAGAATAACCTGGTTGTTGACAACTGCAGCCGCGAGCGGCTCTTGGCCGAGCACCTCAATTAATTGCTCCGTGACCGGCACAGAAACGGGATCCCGTCGGGGCATGTCCAGTTCTATCGTCCCGCGTGAGAAGCTGGCGGTAATTGTTCCGCTCAAAGTCTGGAACTTAATGGTCTCATCCGGTTCGTAGAAGCCAAATTCGTAAAGGATGTGCGCGCTTGCCAGAGTGGCGTGACCGCAGAGTTCGACTTCCGTTTTGGGGGTAAACCAGCGCAAATGGTAACCTTCTCCTTTGGGAAAAAGGAAAGCTGTCTCGGAAAGCGCCATTTCAGCGGCGACATTCTGCATCCATTCCGCGCTGCGCGGCGCTTGCAAAAGGCATACTGCTGCTGGGTTTCCCCGGAAGGGTTCAACGGCAAAAGCATCAACATGATAGATGGGTATCTTCATGGCGAACTCCTCGTTTCTGGTTTTGTTGATTCTATCCTAATTCATGCTTGCTGTGGAGAGAAATGTGGTTTTTTTTTGATATATTTCTGATGATCTTAACCCCTGTGGAATACAAAGGCGGCCGCTCATCGTTGAGCTTGTACCAATTTTTGTGCGTTTTTACAGAACGGGTATAATGCCGGCATGAAAATTCATCTCAAAATCAGCTTGGTGCTGCTCATCTGCGTGCTTTTGCTTGGCTTTTCTCCGAGCGCGCTGGGGCAGGCCGCGACAGCCGAGACGGACGGGTCTTTTTATTACGATTTGCCTTTGTGTTTGCCTGGCCTTTACAACAGCAAGCCGGATGACTGCCTGGCCTTGGGGGCATCGCAGTCTGTAAAACAACTGGCTGAGGAAGGCATTCCCTACATTCTTGAGGAACTTCCCGCGGCGTCTCCGGATTACTCGCTGACCCAACTTCCAGTCTGGGTTGCTAAGATTGTCGCCGGCACTTCGGAAGCCGTGCCGGTCTACGCCAGCCTCGCCGAAGCCCGCAATGGCGGCACGCCACTGCGCACGCTGGCCGCCGGACCGATGCGTTATGTTTCCATGGTCAATCAAGTGAGCGACGGCAACCGCATATTGGTCCAGCTGGAAAGCGGCGAATGGATGCAAGCCCAGCCAATTTATTCCTGGACGCGCTTTCAAGGACTGCGCTTTTCCCGGACGCCAAAAAATGACTTTGGTTGGATTGTCAACGATGCCGAGAGCTACACAGCTCCGGGTTACGCTTCCCCAAAAACCGGCCGTGTGCTTGCCAAGTATGACGTGATTCAAATTTTCCAGATGGCCGAAGCTGATGGATATGAATGGTATCGCATCGGTCAGGAGGAATGGGTCTCTTCGCATAAATCGCGCCGAATGGTGGTGGACACCACACGCCCGCAAGGCGTTACCGGCGACCGCTGGATTAATATTGATTTAGGCAACTACACTTTGTCAGTCTACGAGGATGGCGAGTTGGTTTTCGCGAGCCTGATAGCCACTGGGCTGCAGCCTTTTTACACCCAGCCGGGGACTTTCCAGATCTACAAGATGTACGACACCGTCACGATGCAGGATGCCTACGAAGCTGACCGTTCAGATTTTTATCATCTTCAGGCTGTCCCATGGGCGATGTTCTACGATCGCAACACTGCCATCCACGGCGTTTACTGGCCGGTGGTCCTGGGCTTTAACCAATCGCACGGCTGTGTGAACATGTCTCCCGGAGACGCCAACTGGGTTTATCACTGGGCGAAAGACGGCGATTGGGTTTATGTCCACGACCCGAGCGGTAAAACCCCGACAGACCCCGCGTATTACGGCGGCGTCAGCACGGGTCCATAGGGGCTTACAGGGACAAGTTTAATATCAAAAACACGACCGCATGCAGCGGTCGTGTTTTTACATGGTAACAATCCATTAGAGACGGTAGATATCGCTGTATTTCGTGTTCAAATAGCGCATGTAGGGTTCCGGGTCTATGGTTCCGCCAGTAATTCGCTGCACGAGCTCCAAGGGATCGTACCGCGAGGAAAGGTGGTGCACATTTTCTCGCAGCCACGCGAGGATCTGGCTGAAGTCGCCTTCTGTCATCGCTTCGGGAATAACCGGATGCTCCGAGACCATCTTTTCCCACAATTGCGCGGAAATAAGGTTGCCCAGGGCATAGGTGGGGAAGTACCCGACCAAACCGCTGGACCAATGAACATCTTGCAAAACTCCGTTCGCGTCATCTGGAGGAGTGACGCCAAGGTACTCTTGCATGCGGGCGTTCCATATCTCTGGCAGGTCCCGCGCTCGCAGGCTGCCCTCAAGCAGACCTGTTTCGATTTCGAAGCGCAGCATGATGTGCATGTTGTAAGTGGCTTCATCCGCTTCCACCCGAATGAAAGAAGGTTCCACGCGGTTGATTCCCCGATAAAACTGCTCCAAGGTGATATTTCCAAGATGCTGCGGGAAGAGCATTTGCATTACCGGGAAGGCGAAGCGGCAGAATTCACGAGAACGGCCAACCAGATTCTCCCACAAGCGGGATTGCGATTCGTGAATCGCGTATGAGGCTGCGCGGTCCAGGCTGGTATCGCGATACTTGGCAGAAAGACCTTGATCGTAGAGCGCGTGGCCGGTTTCGTGCATCGTGCTGAAGAGCGCGGACATGCCGTCTTTCTCAAGGAAACGCGTGGTAATGCGCACATCTCCCGCGCCAAAGCTGGTGGTAAAGGGATGCGGCGCAAGGTCGAGCCGCCCGCGTTCCCAGTCGTAGCCAAAACGCCCAGCAATGAAACTGCCGAGTTTGCGCTGCTCATCGAAAGGATAGTGCTGCTTGATAAAATCGTTGTCAACTTGTTCGGACGCCGCGATAGCGCGCAGCAGTTCTACCTGACGCGGGCGCAGGGCGTCAAATATCGCGCGCACATCTGCCGTTTTCATGCCAGGTTCGTATTCTTCAAACAGAGCATCGTAAGGATGGTCATAAGGTTGGAAGAGCTCGGCTTGCTGCCGGCGCAAGTCAAAGATGTGCGTCAGATGCGGTTCGAAGCTGGCGAAATCATTGTTCTGACGCGCCTTAACCCACACTTCGTGCGCGGCTGAGGTGGCTAGTACAAACTCGATGACTTTCTCACGCGGGATGCGGGCGTTGCGATCAAAGTTGCGCTTGGCAACCTTAACTTCGCGGGCAAATTCATCATCAGCGTCCAGATTGGGCAGCTCAGCAGCCAGGTCTTCAATCAGGCTGCCAAGCTCATCAGATGTGCTCTTGTCAAAAGCCAACCCGGCAATCAGGGCTGATTGATTCCCGCGATCCTCCGCGCCTCCGGCTGGCATGTTTACCTGCTGGTCCCACTCGAGCAAGGCCAGGATTGAACCCAAGCGACTGATCTCGGCGTAAATTTCCCGCAGTTTTGCTAGTTTTGCTTCGGTGCTG
>JAAZPN010000285.1 GCA_012797215.1 Chloroflexota bacterium
CAATCCTGTTTCAGCAATAGCTGAATCTTCGATTTCCACGTTTTCAGCTGCAACTTCCAGCTCATGAGTGGAAGATGTCTCTTGTTTTATGTTTTCGTCTTTGTCTTCCATAATCTAAAAATTATACTCCAGCCTCACAGATTGGCCAGCGCGCGCAAATCCTTTTGCAAAGCGAGCGCGGCTAACAATAAGCCCAGAATACCACCAACAGCAGCAGATACTAAACCTCCACCTGGAATCGGCGCGTATCGCATTACAGACCAGGCAGCAGCTCCTCCGAGCGCTGCCCCCAGAACTGCCCTAACTAACGTGAGACGCAAGTTGGGTTTCGCGGTGAGGACCTTGGCAAGCAAAATTAACAGCACCGCGGCTTGAAGCGTGTAAGCAAGGGTATTCGCGGCTGCGATACCGGCGGCTTCAAAACGCGCGGAAAGCAACCATCCGGCCGCCAGGTAGAACAAAAGGGTCAATCCCGCAAGTAAGAGCGGATATTTGGGTTTTTGCATCGCGTAAAAAGACCTGACAAACAATTCCACCAAGGAATGACCGCTGATGCCAAGCAAAAAGACGCGCGTCACGAGCACCACGCGCGCTGTATCAGCAGGCTCCAACCCAAGCAAAACCTGGATAAGCGGTTGAATGACAATCCCCGCGACCACCGCGATTGGTATGGTCAATGCCAACATAACTTGTGCCACTTTTTCAATTTTCGCCTTTAGATCTTCAAACGCTGACTGACTGAATAGCTCCGCCAGCGTAGGCAAAACTGCCGTGGCAATCGCTGTTCCTATCAGCGTCTCGGGTACTTGCATAATCCACCAGCCGTAGGTCAGGGCAGTAACCGAACCTGTAGCCAGCCGGGAAGCGAAATTGTCCTGGGCAAGGAAGATGAGCTGGATAAAGAGCATGCTGAGCAAGCGCGGACCCATCAGGCGCAAAACCTTTTGAGTCTCAGGATCAGATAAGTTCGCGCGCGGCTGCCATCTGAAGTGAAATTTGATTAATCCTGGCACTTGAATCAGCAGGTGCAAAAGCGCTCCGATAATAACCCCATAAACCATCCCTTCAATTCCCAAACCCAGGGCTGGCAGCGTCAGAGGGCCGATTTGATAGGGTTTGCTGGGCGCTAGCATTACTACTCCCAAGATTTGTCCAAAGTCATAGAAAATCGGAGCCAATGCCGGCAGCAGAAAATGCTGATTGGCCTGCAGCCCTGCCATCACCAATCCGCTCAGAGAGAATACCAAGGTGGCAATAAGGTTAAGACGTAATAATTTGATAGTAAGAGCAATTTGCGGGCTGCTGAATCCAGGCGCGATACCCAGGTTTCCGCTTACCAGCGGTCCTGCAAAAATCGCGATCAGGATTGCAAGCGCCGCGGTAACCAGGAAAGCTATGTTAAGAATATTTGAAAATAGCGACCAGGCTTTTTCCTGTCCTTCTTTCGAGAGGACTTCAGTGAGAACGGGTATAAAAGCAATCGCCAGCGCTCCCCCTGAAATAAGCATGAAAAGCATATCTGGTAGATTATTCGCGGCGTTAAACACATCCAACTCTGCCGAAAGCCCAAACTGCCTCGAGACAAGCATTTGTCGGGCAACCCCGAGCAGTTTATCCAGCGAAAAGAGGACAGCCAGTAGCAATGAAACTTTGGTCAGACGACTTAACTTTTTCATGTAGCCTCATAGAAAGAATGGCAGTATTATGCCACATTTGACCAAGCGCTAATCCAGAAGGCTTGTTATATAATCAAACCTGACAGAAAGAAGATGCGATTAATGACTGAGAAACCTGCCGCAGGAAACCTTTACATTGTTGCCACTCCGATTGGGAATTCCGCGGATATTACCCGGCGCGCATTGGATGTGCTCGGCTCGGTAGACGCAGTCATCTGTGAAGAAAGAAAAAACGGAGCCCGACTTCTGAAAGAACTTGGGATTAGCAAGCCTCTGATTGAGCTGAACGAACACAACGAAAGCAGCATGATACAGGAAGTCCTGATTCTTCTCATGCAAGGTCAGTCCATGGCGCTCATTTCGGATTGCGGAACACCGGTTTTTTCCGACCCAGGCAGACAGCTTTTAGTGCTGCTCGAGGAGATGAGAATTCAGGTTGTTCCGGTACCTGGCGCTTCATCCTTAATCGCAGCCATGTCGGTCTGTCCTTTTAATCTGGAGCAATTTCAGTTCGCGGGGTTTCTACCCCCAAAAACAGAACTGCGCCAGCCAGCGCTTGCCCGCCTCAGCCGCGCAGACCAACCGGTAATCCTGATGGATACACCCTACCGACTAAGTAAACTATTAGGAGAAGTACAGCAAGCTTTCGGCAAGAAACAACGCGTTTTTTTAGCCTGCGACCTGACCTTGCCTTCTGAACGCCTTTACCACGGGACAATTGAAGAAGTCATCAGGCAGACGAACAACCGCAAAGCAGAATTCATCTTGATTTTGGATCGACCCCAAAGAAAGCAGTTCGGAGGACCATGAAGACGCTGAATATTCGCGCTCGTTCTGTGTCCCTTCCTGCTTTTCTGCCGGATGCCACGTACGGGTATGTGCGCAGCCTCACCAGCTCGGATTTGCGCGAAGTTGGCGTGGAAGCGTTGATGATGAACGCCTTCCATCTGATGCAAAAACCTGGCTCATCGGTCGTACAATCTTTGGGCGGACTGCATCGCATGGCTGCCTGGAACGGTATCATCATGACGGACTCTGGCGGCTTTCAGGCGTACTCCCTTATCCGCCAGAACGCAAAATTTGGCAGCCTGGGTGAGAATGGGATAATATTCCGGCCAGAATCTTCGGCGCGAAAACTTATTCTGACACCGGAAAAAAGCATCCAGCTCCAATTTGGGTATGGAGCGGATATTCTCATCTGCCTGGATGATTGCACGCATGTCGATTCCCCTTTTCAGGAGCAGCAGTTGTCTGTTAACCGCACCATCCAATGGGCAAAGCGCGCCAAAGCAGCCTACCAAAACCAGCTAAGCTCCCGAAGAGTGGACCCAGAAAATCGCCCACTCATTTTTGGCGTAATCCAGGGCGGTGGGTATCCGGAATTGCGCAAGCTTTGCGCGGAAGCTCTGCTGGAAATTGGATTTGATGGGTTTGGCTTCGGCGGTTGGCCGCTCGATGACCAATCCAAGCTCCTGACGGACATTCTGGAATACACGCGCTCAGTAGTGCCTGCTAAATACCCCATTCACGCGCTTGGGATCGGTCATCCGGTCAGCGTGGCAGCCTGCTACCGCATGGGCTATGAGCTCTTTGATTGCGCCATGCCCACCCGGGACGCCAGACACGGCCGCCTTTACACACTAAAATCACCTCAGGCAGTTCCCGGCAGAGGAGATGATTGGTTTGGATTCCGTTATGTGAACGATGAACAGCATAAGCGTAACCAGGAAGCGATTTCACCAGGCTGCGACTGCCCCTGCTGCAGCCATTATTCCCTTGCTTATCTCAGCCACCTGTACCGCATGCAAGACAGCGCGTATTTCCGGCTGGCCACCCAACACAACCTTCGTTTTATGACTCTTTTGATGGAGCAGTTGCGCAATGACGCGCCCTCATCCTGAAGACCTGGCCAAACTGGTAGCGGCAGTTTGCGTAAATCCCAAGTACGCGCAATTAGCTCCCAGCCTGGTGGAACGTTTGGCCGCGGAGGAACTTGAAAAACGCGCAGATTTTAAGACCGCGCTAAAAACCACCCGCACGCGGCTTCACCAGGTGGCTGGCGCCTTCCTGACTCCAGACATTAACTACGCGAAGTGGTTAGACATTCTTAGTTCTATCTCTCGAAATGATGATGATTTATGGCAGGATTATTGTTCTCGGTTGATGCGTTTGCACAATTCGACAGCGGAACGGCTGCCTTACATCAAGCATTTTTATACAACTTGTTTGGCAGATATTTCACCCGTTACATCCATCCTGGATCTGGCATG
>JAAZPN010000034.1 GCA_012797215.1 Chloroflexota bacterium
AAGAGCGACCTGCTGCGGGACAAGATGAACGACGAAAAACCGCTGCGTGTTGTCCGGGGTGTTCTGGCGAAGTGGTATCGGAAAGAGGTGATGCTTGTCTGCACAGCAGGCACGCAGACTGATGAAGAAGAGCACCCGGATATTATCCCCAACGGCTTGGTTGATTTGACCCTGCGCGAATTGGGCGGGCGGGTGCTTAAGAAGACTGTGAACAAAGAAAAGAAGGATTAAGATGGCAAAAGGATTCAATGCTGGACCATCCGCCAGACCAGGCGGGAATATGATGGCGCAAATCGCCAAACTGCAGGAACAAATGGCTGCGGCACAGGCTGAAATTGCCGAGGCGCAGGTAACTGAGACCGCTGGCGGCGGCGCGGTAACTATCACGATGACTGGCGACCAGAAATGCGTGGCTGTGACCGTTCAGGAAGATGTACTGAAAGACGCCGACGCGGAAATGCTGCAGGACATGCTGCTTACCGCTATCAACAAAGCGCTGGACAGCACGCGCGCGCTTTCTGAAGAAAAGATGGCGCCCTTTGCAAGCCTCTTAGGCGGCATGGGCATGGGACGTTAAGCCTATTATGCGTGCCCTGCCCGATCCAGTTCAGAACCTGATTGACGCGTTTGCCAGGCTGCCAGGGATCGGTCCAAAAACAGCCTCCCGATTAGCTTTCTTTTTGCTCAAAGCCCCGGACGAAAGTTCTTTGCAGCTGGCTGAGGCTTTGGAAAAATTGAAGTCTCAGACGCAGCACTGCGGTACTTGCTTTAATGTCACCAGCGCGGGAGAAGACCAGTGTGAAATCTGCGCCGCTGCCAACCGCGATGAAAGCATTATTTGCGTGGTGGAAGAGCCGTTGGATGTGCTCGCGATTGAACGCACTGGCGCGTTTAATGGGAAGTATCATGTGCTGTTGGGAGTGCTTTCGCCGATTGAAGGTATTGGCCCGGACCAGATAAAGATTTTTCCACTTTTGGAGCGGCTGAAGGGCGGACTTGTGCGTGAGGTAATTATCGCTACCAACCCCAGCATGGAAGGCGACGCGACCGCGCTCTATCTGCAGCAGCGCATCCTGCCCATGGGCATCAGGGTCAGCCGCCTGGCGCGCGGGCTGCCGGTTGGTGGGGATATTGAGTACGCCGACCAGAATACGCTTTTGCGAGCGCTGGACGGACGGCAGAGCATGGAGTAAGCTTGTTCGTAATTCTTGAACCGCGGCGATAGTGCCGCGGTTTTTTTGTAATGCTACCTCTTTGTTATTTTGGAATAGTTGGAGGTTCAATCGGACACCAAAATATTCAAGATTGAGCGCTGGTGAGGAAAATAGAACGGGGGGGACTTTGGTCAGTTGTGCTGCCTGGTCTCCCTGGCCAGGCAGAAACAGCAAGTATTAACTGGCTTCCCTAAGGGAGAAGCTGGCGAGCGCTTAGAAACTGATTATTCATTGGCTTTCCCTGGGAGAAGCTGGCAAGCACAGCGAGGCTGAAGAGGGTTATAAATCGTTTTACCGCTTAATAGAAACTCCCTTGTAAAACAGAGTGGATGAAATAACCCTCTCCCCGGCTACTTCTCCTGGGGAGGGTAAGAAAAACTCGCAGAAGCTCATCCCACCATGGAATGTAATAAATTAATCGTCCGCCTT
>JAAZPN010000286.1 GCA_012797215.1 Chloroflexota bacterium
CCTTCCTCGCGCTTCAGCACCAATTTTTATCTACAAAACAACCCGGACGTCCTGCAGGCGGGCACAAATCCCTTGCTTCATTATGCGCGCTTCGGCAAAAAAGAAGGGCGTCAACCCAAAGAAGCCGCGCTCCCCATTCGCCGGCAATCAAAGCCGCATCGACCCGCGCACACTTTGTATAAAACACTGCGGCGCGTATACTTTCGCCTGCCCCTAACTCCGGCCCAACGCGCCAGGCTGCGAGGATTCCTGGCAACCCGCTTCCCAAATCTTCTCCAACGCTCACGCGCCGCGCTTACGCAAAACCCGGGGGCTGCGGCTTATGTTTCAGACAGCATGGTGGATATGGATGCGGTTCCACGCCTGATAAGCTTCTCCGGGAAAATTGCAGTCCATGTGCACATCTATTACGAGGATTTGATTTCAGAATTTGCGTCTTACCTGAATAACATCCCGTTTAAGTTTGACTTATTTATCTCTGTCATGACCGAGGCTGCCGCGCTTGGCTGCCGCGAAACCTTTGCGGGTCTGCCAAATCTGCGTAAGCTGACAATCAAAGTTGTGCCCAACCGGGGGCGCGACCTTAGTCCCTTTGTGGTTGCGTTTGGTCCGCAGCTGCGGAATTATGATATCGTCGCGCACTTTCACACAAAAAAATCACTTTATAACGAGGGCGCGACGGGGGGCTGGCGGGAGTACCTGCTGAATGAATTGCTTGGAAGCAACGACAGGATTCAGCAAATATTCAGCCTGCTCAATGATGAGACCCCCTTTGGAATGGTTTATCCACAAACCTATCATTTAGTGCTTTACCAGGCTCACACCTGGCTGGCAAATCGCGGCTTGGCTGAACGCTGGGCGGGCCCATTGGGTTTGAACGCTCTGCCGCGTGGATATTTCGACTTCCCTGCTGGCTCTATGTTCTGGGCGCGCGCTGAAGCCCTCGCGCGGCTCTTTGACGCTGGAATCACGCTGGAAGATTTCCCTCCGGAGAGTGGTCAGACCGACGGCACCCTGGCGCACACACTTGAACGGATGCTTGGCGTGAGTGTTGTGGATCAGGGCTATCACCTGGCTATCCTTAAGGATAAAAGATTTCCAAGCTGGTCCGCCTGGCGCCTGGACCAAGTCGTCCTGCGCCGCTTTGAGGACGTAAAATCCATGCTGATAGATGGCCAGGAAAAACTGATTGGTCTGGATATCTTTGACACATTGCTCTCCAAACCGCTGCTCGACCCGGAGTTCACCAAGAAAATTGTGGCGCGCCGCAGCTCTGCCAAGGCTGGAGAGCTGTTCCTTAGGTTTCGCGCCGAAGCCGAAACTCAGGCACGCGCGCAGAAAGGCGCGGACGTCGGCTTGGATGAGATTTATGCACGCCTGGGAGAGCTAACGCATCTTGAGGCTGAGGAATTAGCCAGCCTGCGCGAACTTGAGGAATCCGTGGAGGTCGCGAGCGTCCATCCACGCAAAGAGGGCGTCAGCTTGTTCCGCTTGGCAGTGGCCACAGGCAAGCCCGTGGCTCTGATTACCGATACTTCTCTGCCCAAAAAGACAGTGGAACGCATGCTGGCAAAGGC
>JAAZPN010000287.1 GCA_012797215.1 Chloroflexota bacterium
ACACTCGTTCTTCTCATTTTTCAAAACCTCCATTTTGAATCTGACTAATTGAGTAAAGCGATATCGAAGGGTGAGAATATACCTTCGCAATATCCAAATGTTTATTATATCCTATCCTTTCAATCCTGTTGTGGCAATTCCTTGGGTGAATTGCTTTTGTGTCAAGAAGTAAACAATCAGAATTGGGATAATCGTAATCACCGCGCCAGCCATAAGCCAGTGGGTATAAGGCCCGGCTTCTTGCACAAATCCGTACAAGCCTACCATCAGCGGTCGCCAGGTATCCCTGGTGGTGACAAGCAGCGGCCATTGGAAGGCATTCCACGAAGCGGTGAAGCCAAACAGGAGCACTGTCATGATGGGCGCCTTGCTGATTGGCATCACAATCTGGATGAGAAAGCGCAAATGGTCGCAGCCGTCAATGCGTGCGGCGTCCCAAAGTTCATCCGGGATTTGCGCGAAGAATTGACGCAGCAGGAAAATGCTGAACGCGTTAGCCATGAAGGGAATCGTGAGCGCCCAGTAGGTATTTATCCAGGTGCCGCCCGGGAGCGGGATGACATTTCCGCGGATAAGGAGATAGTTGGGGATCAACGTGACGGATTCAGGAATCATCATCGTTGCCAGAAAAATGCCAAAAAGAATGTTTTTTCCTTTGAAATCTATCCTACCAAATGCATAGCCTGCCAGAATCGAAGTGAAGAGAAGTCCGGTTAAGGTGCCAAGAGTTATCAGCACGCTGTTTACAAAGTATTTTGAAAAATTAGCTTGGTCCCAAGCCTCTTTGTAGTTAATCCACTGGGGGACTTTTGGCAGGAGTTGGCGGGTAATCGTTTCCCCTAAGGTCATTAGCGAATTCGAAATCATCCAAAAGAAGGGGAAGATGAAGATTAGTGCCCCCATCAGAAGGATCAGGTAAAGAACAATCTTACCCAGAATCCTGCCGGCGTGGATTTCTTTCTTACTTTTTTTGAGGGTAGGCAGTGCTGCTGAATTATCCATAGAAGACCCGCTCTCCCATAATCTTGTTTTGCGCTAACGTCAGACCCAGGATGATGATGAACAAGACGATTGCCTGGGCTGTGGCAACACCGTACTGATTGGCTTTATAAAAACGATCGAAGACCAGCAAGCTTGTGGTGACAACTGAATTTTGCGCGCTCGGAGTTCGCATCACGTAAATGTGATTGAAGGCTTTAAATGTGCCAATAAATCCAATCAGCGTCAGGTAAAAGGTGACCGGGGAAATCATTGGGATGGTAATGTGCCAGAAACGGTCCCACTTGCTGCCGCCATCAATCTCAGCCGCTTCGTAGATTTCCTTGGGGATATTCCCAAGACCAGAAAGGAAAATCACCGTGTTATATCCAACAAAGGACCAGATGCCGAAAATAATGATTGTCAGCAGCGCCAGGCTTGGCCCGTCTGCCAAACCGGAAACGTTTATGCCCAGCAAGCGCAGAACCGGTTTGGGTTCAAAGCGCCACTTCAGCGGGTCAATGCCAAAAAAGCCAATTAATCGGTTCGCGAGCGAAGTCTCCCGACTCGAGAAGATAATCTGAAAAACGACCGCGGTGCTGATGGAAGGCGTGATGTAAGGCAGGAAATAAATCATCCGGAAAGCTTCCTTGCCGATGATATCCTGGTAAAGGATATAGGCCAGTACCAAACCGAGAATAATCTCAGCCGGCACCGTCCCCAGCGCGTAATATATAGTCACAATCAGGGAGTTGAGGAAATCCTTGTTCCCTGTCTCGTACATCATCCCCCATCCGGTCACAAAAATGACGCCACCGAGGACAAGCACCAAAGCGCCCGCGATCCGTGCCAGCCGCCCTCCCTTACTTACGGACTGGAAAGCCTTGCCCCAGACAAAATATCCGAGGATGATTAAGCCTAATCCGGTTACAAGCACCAGTAAATTCCACCAGGAACCGAAGATCAATAGGTAGTTTTTGTCACCGATAAAGGGTCCTTTGGTAACCTGCCAATTAAACAGGCTCATGTAAATGGAGTAGCCAATCGGGAATATACCAAAGATTAAGATAACGATTAGAGCGGGAAGGATAAAGAGATAACCGGTAAGTTGTTCCTGCAGCTTGATGAGTTTCAGGGTTTTCCGGTGGGACTGGTGCGTTACTGTATTCTCAGCCAATGAAACCTCCAGGAGCCAGCTTGCAGATTGGTTTTGTTTTCAAACACCCTTTCATTTTACAGGATTTTTCCTTTCTGTGGGTTATGAAAAGGTTAACATTGTTCTTCTTCAGCCAATCCATAATTATTTTATCGTGGATCAGGAAGGAATCCCAAAATTGTCCGCGGAAAACTATCCGAGACAACCAAAAAACCAATGTCATCCAAGCGCGCCAAACCTTCCCAATTGCGGGAACTGCCATCGAAGGTCAGCTTAAGGTAGATTGGCGGCTGGTCAAGCAGAATTATTTGACCATCTTTGATTGCTAAAGTAATGATTCTCTCCACCCGATCAGAGCGCTGGTGAGAACCTCCTTCTCCAAAGCGTTCTGAAATGGCATCGGAACTTGCCCGAAGATGGACATCCCCAGTGTAAAAGTAATTCATCACCCAAAAGGTGCCATCTGGCAGGGCTTCGGCAGCATCGGTTACCCGATATTCAATCGCGGGAAATTCCAGCACCGGTAACGGATTTAGGTTCTGATCAAAAACGCGGGCAAAAGCGCCGGGATTAAGCTCAGCGCCGTTATCTTCGAAAATTGTGTAAATCGCGTTGTTATAAACCACAAGGCTTTCATCGCTCGCGTTTTTAAATTTGGTTTGCGGGCTGAGCGGCACAAGCTTCTGTAAGTCCAATTTAATAGAGCTTCCGTCTTCCCCGACTGTCCCGACTGCCAGGTAACCCATCATAGCGCTGCCGGCGTTGGTTTCAATAGTGACGTAAACACGCTCCTCTGAGAAGGCAATAGCTTCGTATCCTTCAAATCCTGGCAAACTTTCGGAAAGCCCGTCATCCTCAAAGCGGAGGGTGCCGACTTCGATCGGAGCTTCATTATCGGAGGAGAGGTACGCCATCAAGGTCGTTTTGGAAATAGTGACCAACAGACCTTCGCCGTCCTGCCCCAATCTGCCTGGGTACTGTGGGAGCAATACCAGGGTTTCCCCCCACCAGGCTAAGCCAGAAAATTCCATTTTTGCGGCGTTATACGGCTCGGGCAGGAGAATTTCGCGAACTTCCACCTCGCTTAGTCCAGCAAGGGCTCCCGTGAGCGCAGTGAAATCTTTCACAACGGGAGATGGCGTGAGGACAGAATTAACGGGAGCATTTGTTTCTTTCTGGATTGCTATGTTATTGCTACACGCATTAGCTATTAGAACAAAGGTAAAGATCAGGAATTTTGGGAGAAGATTTTTCATCAATCAAATTTAAGCACAGCATAAGCGGGGTCGTGATCAGAAACACGGAAACCCGGCACGTTCTCAGAATTCAAGTGCAGCACATCGAAATAACTAACTTTATACGAAAGCGCAACACTCACGAGAATGTTGTCGAGAACCTGCCCGTTGCCCTCGTGGATGTATGTATACCGCTCATTTTCCGGCAGCAAAGTAATCAAATTGACCAGGGCGCCAGCCTGAAGTTGCTCTATTGGCGGACTCCAGGCAAAATCGTTTAAATCCCCCAGAACAATAACATTGGCGTTGGGGTCAATAGCCAGGATGTTTCGTACAAAAGCATTAATCTCTCGCGCTTGGTCAAGCCGCTGTCTTTCACTCACCAGCGGTGGCGGCTGCTGGTCGCCAAACAAGGGACCATCCTCCCCTTTGGAGTTAAGATGGCAAACAATGACGAAAACATCCTGGTCCAAAAATCGAAACTGCGCGGCGAGAGGTTTTCGGCTGTCCCTGAACGCGTAAGATTGCGGACTGACACGTCCGGGGTTGAGTGACAATATGGGTTTTCCGGCCTTGTTCAACACCTGGTTAGCGCTGGCTGTGTCTCCTGCCTGCGCGTTGATCGCGCTCAGACCCCGGTCCTCACGATAAAGGAGCACGACCCGGATATTACCGCCGTTAACACCTCCATCCGCGTTCCTCAGCGGGTCAATCGAAAGCGCGCGATAGTCGGGTCCGCCTAGCTGCTTGACCTTCTGGATCAGCTTGTTTATGTTCCCGGCAGCTGAAGTCTGAGCAGAATCGAGCTCACCGTCGTCATCCTGAATTTCTTGCAGCGCGATGATATCCGGACTGCGCAGATTCTTGACGATGTGCTCCGCCAATGTTGAAAGCCTTTCAGGAGCAATCATGGGATTAAAATTCGCCACATTATAAGTGGCCACAGCCAGCTCATTTTCCCCGAGCTGGTAGCTGACAGACTCCTCTGGGTTTTTCCCCTGTTCAAAACGCAGCTTTTGGGTTGGCTGGAGCTTGAAATTGCCATAGCTGTAGTCCATGATCCCGATAATTGGCGCTGTAAAACGCGCACCCACGCGAATAGTCGGCATGTTAATGAAGGCGTCATCCAATATGATGCGCTCCGGGTTAGCATCGTCCTGGCGCAGCACTAGCACATTCCGGGCTGAAAGGATGCTGGCATTCTTTCCGAGGTCAGCTACAACTGTCACTTCGTTATAAGAGGAGGTCGACGACACCGCCAAGGCATCATTGACCTGGACGCGCATCCCTTCCAGGCTCTCGAAGAAATCCAGACCATCCTGGGCGGGGTCAAACTCCCCATTTCTGCTGGCATAACCATTCACGTCATTTTCGATAACATAGTTGGGAATCCTTCGCCCGGTTTCTCCTATCACTATTGCTTCCGGTAAAGGGTTACCGCTGGATAGCACAACGTAAGAAGCCTGGAAAAGCTCAGTACGCGTCAGTGAATTCTCTCCCAAACCAGCCGGGTTATACTCCCGAACTTTTGCCTGGTTTATTATTACCAAATCGCCAACTCTAACACCACCAAACGCGTTCGCGGATACAAAAAGCGCCTCTGAGGTGCGCTCATCCTCATCCGGCACGGGTTCCTGCAGGTAAAAACCGCTGCCGGTGATGGCAGTGACAATGCCTTCCACGCCCGATATACTTTTGCCGTCATATGGCGAGCGGTGCTGCGCGCCCTGAAGCTCATGGATGCGTAATATGCTCAGGTCTTGCATCGCAGCAGTGTCGGTTCGCGTGGGCGTTGGCTGAACTGTTTCCGTTGAACTTCTGCAGGCAGCAAGCAGTAAACAGCTTAGCAAGCCGAGAAAAAGAATTTTATTCCGCCAGCTTTTTTCCATAAACCACCATAGCAGGTAGTATACCCGGTCTGACACCCGCCTTGCCATTCCTGCTGACACAGATTGGGTTAGAATTACAGCATGGAAATTCAAATAGCAATCGCAAAAGTGGACCGGTTTTCGTCTCCGGAACAAGGCGACCAGGTGGAAATTGTGGAGCGGCCAAATGGCGGCGTTTCTGTCATCCTGGGCGAAGGGAAACTTAACGGGAACCGGTCCAGATTTGTGGCGCGGAAAGCGGTCCACCGCGTGCTTTCGCTCTTACTCGAAGGCATCCACGACGGGGCAGCTTCCCGCGCGGTTCTCTCAGCTCTCAAAACTGAGTATCACAATGAAGCTGAGTTAAGCTTGAGCATTCTTTCCTGCGATCTGGAAAGCGAGACGCTTGTCCTTACCAAAAACAACGATCTGCCGGTCATCATGATTCGCAAGAGCGAGGGAAGCTACACCAGTTATGAAGGCCGCGACGAAGTCAATCCTTTGCAGCCCAACGTGTACCAATTCCCAATTGAAAACAATTTTATTATTATCATGTTTTCAGATGGCGTCGCCACGGCCGGATGGGATTGCAGCCAGCCGCTCGAGTGGAGTTCCCTGATGGAATCAGTACTGGACGAACAGGAATTAACAGTTCACGAAATAGCCGATCAGGTGCTAAACCAAGCTATTGCCCAGGATTTAGGGCAACCGCATGATGATATGGCGGTTGTCGTTGTGCAGGTCGGCAGGAAAACCGGAAAACCCATTCGGCGGATGTCCCTAACACTGCCTTTATAACCAAGGAGAAAAAATGCGAGAGGAAGTTGTTCTCATTACCGGAGCAAATGGAGAAATCGGCCACGGATTAATCCGCCACGTATCGGCTATGAATTGTCCGATTGTCGCGATTGACGTAAATCCTCTCGATAAGCCTCTGCGGTCTATGGTCGCGAAATGGATTGTGGGCGATATTCTCGATCAAATCCTGCTTGGCAGGCTTGTGGTGGAACATCAGATCCGCACGATTTATCATCTTGCATCCATTCTCTCGACAAAAGCCGAATACAACCCGGAAACTGCCCATCGTATCAATGTTGAAGGAACGCTGAACCTGCTTCGGCTGGCGGTGGAACAATCGCAGTGGCAGGGGAATTCCGTTAAATTTATCTACCCAAGCTCCATCGCAGCTTATGGGATGGACTCGCTGGCCTGTAAAACGCAGGTTGGTAAGGTCAAAGAGACCCAGTACACCTTCCCAACCACCATGTACGGCTGCAACAAGCTCTACTGCGAGCACCTTGGGCGCTATTACAGCACGCATTACCGCCAACTTGCCGCGGATTTCGCTTCTGGACCAACGGTCGATTTTCGCTGCCTGCGTTTTCCCGGGCTCATCAGCGCGGAAACTATCCCAACCGGCGGCACCAGCGATTACGGTCCCGAAATGCTGCACGCGGCCGCGAAGGGGTCGCCGTATAACTGTTTCGTCCGGCCAGACACCCGCTTGCCCTTTATGGTCATGCCGGACGCGATAAAATCTTTGATCATGCTCGAGGAAGTTGAGCGCGAAAAGCTCTCCCAGTTTGTCTATAACGTGACCAGTTTCAACCCAACTGCTCTGGAAATCTATGAAATCACGACCAAAGCCTTTCCCGGCGCGCGCATCGGGTTTGAAGTTGACCAGCGCAGACAGAAGATTGTTGACTCCTGGCCGGAAGACGTGGACGACAGCGCTGCCCGCCGGGATTGGGGCTGGCAGCCCGATTACGACCAGGAACGCGCCTTTGGAGAATATCTGATCCCTGCCATCCGCAAGCAATACACTGAGCTTGCCAACCCGTAAGATCCGGTTTACTATTTTGTCTATTCCAGAACACAGGAACAAACCGAGGACCAATTATGCCAATCTATGAATATCAGTGCCGGCAATGCGGCACGCTTTTTGAACTAATCCGCACTTACAGCCAGGCAGACTTGCCGGCAGAGTGTCCGCACTGCGCATGTTCGCAAAGCCGGCGCGAACTCTCCAAAGTGAACGCCTTTAGCGGCGGAAAAAGCCTGACCGATTCTGGTCATTCCTGCGGCAGCTGCTCTGGCGGCAGCTGCAATACCTGTGGACACTGATTATGAAAAACCTCAATGGAAAACTTGCACTGATTACTGGCGGATCCAGCGGAATTGGTCTCGCGTTGGCATGCGAACTTTTCGCTCAAGGGATGTCCGTAGCGATTCTAGCGCGGGGGCAGCAGCGCTTGGATGAAGCTGTTACTAAAATTGAACATTTCCGACGTGATGTTTCACAAAAAATTATCCCCATCACTGCTAATGTCGCCGACAGCGCTGCAATCAAGCAAACCATCCATGATTTAGTCAGCTCGCATGGCCTGCCAGATCTCTTGATAAACTGCGCCGGGGTTGCCAAATCCAGTTACGCGGAGATGACTCCACTAGAGGACTTCCGTTGGATTATGGATATCGATTTCCACGGCACGGTAAATGTGACCCAGACCCTGCTGCCGGATTTCATTGGCCGGGGCAGCGGTCACATTGTAAATATTTCGTCACTAGCAGGCGTAATTGGCATGTTTGGCTACACAGCCTACAGCGGCGCGAAATTTGCAGTCAAAGGTTACACAGACGTCCTCCGCTCAGAGATGAAACCTTACGGAGTCGATGTTTCGTGCGTTTTTCCCCCGGATACAGACACACCTCAGCTTGCCTGGGAAAACCAGTTCAAACCCTTTGAAACGCACATGATCGCAGGCTCAGACAAACCTTTCCCGGCGGAAAAGGTCGCAAAAAGCATTGTTCTTGGTGTCCAGAAAAACAAATACATCATTGTTCCGGGTCTGGAAGCCAAGCTTTTTTACTTTCTGGCAACGCACCTGGGCGGTCTGGTTTACACTGTGCTGGATATACTGGTAAAAAATGCAATAAAAAAGAAGGTCGCTGTACAGGGCGCCCAAACCGAAAAGCACAGTCGGTAAAATGTCCGTATGGATATTGATGAGCTCCTCAGCATCTGGCAGCAAGACCCGGAGTTTGTCCGAAATACCACCTGCTGGCAAATAGCTCCGCCAACTGCGCCCAGCTTCGAGAATTTTCCGGAAAATTTACCAGAGCACCTGGTCTGGAACCTGACACAGCGTGGGATCAGCCAGCTGTACAGCCATCAGGCGCAAGCGCTTGAGAAAATTGCTGCCGGTCAGCATGTGGTCATCAGCACCGGCACTGCCAGTGGAAAAACCCTTTGTTACGACATCCCGGTCATTCAAACGCTTCTGCAAGATAGCTCGGCGCGCGCGCTCTACCTCTTTCCCACCAAAGCCCTGGCGCAGGACCAGCTGCGGCTTCTGAAAGACTTATGTTCTGCGCCTGATGGAGCGCTCAGACCCAGCCCGGCCATCTACGACGGCGATACCCCAGCGCAGCATCGGCCGGAGATTCGGAAAAACGCGGACATCATCATTACCAATCCGGACATGCTGCACCAGGGCATCCTCCCGCATCACACCATCTGGCGGAAATTTTTCGCGGGGCTCAGATATGTGGTTATTGACGAAATGCATACCTACCGCGGCGTGTTTGGCTCGCACGTTGCCAATGTTATCCGCAGGCTGAAGCGGGTGGCGGCATTCTACCATTCCTATCCGCAGTTTATTCTCACTTCCGCGACAATTGGTAACCCGGAAGAACTTGCCGAAAAGCTAATTGAAAGCCCCGCCGCGCTGATTGACGTGGACGGCTCCCCGCACGGTAGAAGGCACTTCCTGGTTTACAATCCTCCCCTTGTGAACGAGCAGTTGGGCTTGCGCGCCAGCAGCCTGCAGACCGGCATCCACTTCACCAGGAAGCTGCTCGCGAATAATTTCCAAAGCTTGGTTTTTGCCCGTTCCCGGCGCAGCGTGGAAATGATTCTGGCTTATCTCTACGACAGCTTGCCGAGAGAGATGCGCGCGCGTATTCGCGGATACCGTTCCGGATATCTTAAAAGTGACCGCCGAGAAATCGAAGCAGGGTTCAAGGAAGGCTCCATCAAAGCCGTAGTCGCCACGTCCGCGCTTGAGTTAGGCATCGATATTGGCAGCCTGGAATCCGTAATTCTGGTCGGTTACCCGGGTTCTATCGCGACCACACGCCAGCGCGCTGGCCGGGCGGGGCGCCGGCAGCAAGCTTCATTAGCCATGTTTATTGCCTCCCCAGAAGCCATGGACCAATATCTGGCAAATCATCCTGAGTACATCACTGAGAAGTCGCCTGAGGACGCGCTGCTCGATCCCAACAATTACGCGATCCTGATGCAGCACTTGCAGTGTGCCGCTTTCGAGCTGCCTTTCCTGGCAGATGACCACTACGGCAGCCTCCCCGCAGATTTGCTTCAAGCTTTTCTGGGGATTCTGGTTCAATCGGGCGTGCTGCATCTGCAAAATGGCAAGTATTTCTGGATTGCAGATCAGTTTGCCGCTGGCAGCGTTTCATTACGCAGCAGCACGCCAAATGTCATCACATTGCGCGTCGGTTCAGGGGATTCCTCACAGGTAATTGGGGAAATCGACGCGGCCAGCGCGAAGTGGCTGGTGCATCCGGAGGCTATTTATCTTCAGGAAGCGGAAACGTACGAAGTGCAAACGCTGGACCTGGAGAAGGGTGTATGCCTGCTGGAGCCGACGCAATCAGAGTATTACACGATTCCAAACGTATCAACTACCATCGAAGCATTCATGCCTCACCAACAAAAATCCTTCTCAACCTATGCGAACACTTATGGGGACCTGAGCCTGCGTTTGGAAGTCAACAGCTATCGCAAAATTCGGTGGTTTAGCGCTGAAACAATTGGTACAGGCGTGGTGGACCTCCCACCGACTTTTCTGGAAACATCTGGCTGCTGGCTCACTTTTACGCCTGATTTTGTTGACCAACTGCGCGAAGAAAAACTCTGGAACGCGGATGCCAATCAGTACGGCGCGGGATGGAACGCTCTGAAACGCCGCATTCTGATGCGGGATGGTCACCGCTGCCGTGCGTGCGGAACAGAAGGCGATGACAATAAACTGCATGTGCATCACATCAAACCCTTTAAGACCTTTGAAGATATGGAATTAGCAAACGCGCCTGCTAATCTCATCACGTTATGCCCCTCCTGCCATCGACAAGCCGAGCAAAATGTAAGGCTGCGCAGCGGTTTGGCTGGGTCGGCGTACGCGCTAGGGAATCTGGCGCCGCTGCTGGTTATGTGTGATCGTGAAGATTTGGGCATGTTGGCTGAGGCCCGCTCCGTGCTGGCGGACGGCGGACCCGCGATTCTTGTTTATGACAATGTTCCCGGAGGAATTGGCCTCTCGGAGCGTTTGTTCGAACGGCGTAATTTTTGGATCGCCAAAGCAATCGAAATGATTTCAGAATGTCAATGCAAAGAGGGCTGCCCGGCCTGTGTCGGTCCGATTGGCGAAGAAGGACACGGCGGCAAACAGGAAGCGCTTGCCCTGTTGAGCGGTTTGGTGTGAAATGGATTTTGGTTCATTAAGCGATAAACTCAAGCGAATGGGGCTTAGTCTCGGTATTCAGGCAGATGCGATCAGAACACGCAGCATTCGCAGACCAATTGAAGAAGTGGTTGCTGGCAGAGAACTGCAAACTAACTACGGCAGCTTGTTCTCAGCCATGCACGAATATTGCGGCGATTACCAACTTGGAAGCCAGCCTTTGCTGCCCAACAATCCAACCCATGGGATTGCGCGCTGGGCACGCGCTCCCCATCTGGCAGAAACCAGCATCGAAAACTTTATTTTCCTGGATACCGAAACTACCGGGCTCTCGGGCGGAACGGGCACAATGGCCTTTATGGTAGGCGTAGGCCGTTACCGCGGAAACAGTTTTGTGATGGAGCAGTTTTTTCTGCGCGGTCCAGCCGAAGAAGCCGCGCTGCTGGCTGCTCTAGAAGCGTTTTGCGTGGATATGGCCGCGGTAGTGACTTACAACGGCAAATCCTTCGATATTCCGATTTTGAACACGCGCTACGTGCTGCAAGGGTTCACCAGTCCGTTTGAGGAATTGCCGCACCTTGATTTGCTGCATCTTACCCGCCGCATCTGGAAAGCGCGCTTGGAGCAATGCACGCTGGGCAATATTGAAAACAAAATTTTCGGTCTGGCAAGAGATAGTGATGAAGTTCCTGGTTATTTGATTCCTGAGTATTACAGCCAGTATCTGAGAGAAGGAGACGCTGAGCCGCTCAAGGGCATCTTCGTCCATAACGAGCAAGATGTTGTCAGCCTGGCAGGTCTTTTCGCGCTGTTCACCGACGTCCTTAGCGACCCTGCCGCCTGGGAAAACAGCAGCAGTCAGGATTTAACCAGCCTTGGGCGGCTAGTAGAACAACTGGGCGATGCGGATGCGGCCCTGTCTCTATACGAAAAAGGGCGCCAGCTTGGCAACTTATCCAAGCCCTATGTGGAACCTCACCTCGCGCAGGCGCGCTTGTTAAAACGGCAGAACCGGCTGTCAGAGGCCGCGGAGCTTTGGTCTCAGGCAGCCGAACGAGGCGCTCTCGAAGCTTTGGAAGAACTTGCCAAGTACTACGAACACCACTGCGGTGAACCTGGGAAAGCGTTGGTTTGTACCGAACAAGCTCTTACACACCTGCAAAACCATGTTAACGAAGAATTGGAAACAAAAAGCCTGGCTGCGTTCAGTCACCGTCGCGAGCGCTTGATCCACAAGGTCAACAAACAGAATCAACGCTCTGACAACAAATAACCTTTTTTGTTTTTTCAATCTAGTGTTTTACAGCAGAACTTTTGATATCTAAAGCATGGAGGAATCATGCATGTTTGTTTTTATCCCATCCTCAATATTGAAACTCCAAAATTTCCTTGCGCTAAATTCGTTTTTTCAGTCAATCCTTCTGACTTTGTGTGAATTTCCAAGAACTTCCTTAAAGCTTACAGATTAAGATGCCCTATCGGTGATACCAACAGCCTATAGAAAAGCATGCGTACAAGATAAAACTGTCCGACAAAAACGATAAGAGTCCTCTACCACCACAAGAACCTAGTCGTGCTGTACGCGCCTATACACTCGCCGACGCAAATGGTATAATAAGTTGCTTTATTGCACACCCTAGTTAAAACCGAGGAGAATTATTATGTCTGGACATTCGCACTGGTCCACAATCAAGCGCAAAAAAGGCGCAGCCGACGCAAAAAAGGGCGCGGTATTCACGCGTTTGGCGCGTGAAATCGCACTGGCTGCCCGTGAAGGGGGCGGTGACCCCTCCATGAACGTCAGCCTTTATCTCGCGATTGATCGTGCCCGGTCCAGCAACATGCCCAAAGACAGCATCGAACGCGCAATTAAACGCGGTACGGGCGAGGATAAAGGCTCGGCCGAACTTGAAGAATTGACCTA
>JAAZPN010000288.1 GCA_012797215.1 Chloroflexota bacterium
CGTGCTCAAAGCCCTGCTCGGGCGCGCTGTCGGGGAGCTTGATTTCAAGCTCCCGGAGGCGTTTATTGACTCGCGCGCAGTCAGCGAGGGCAGTCTCTTCTTCGCGCTGCGCGGGGAACGTACCGACGGCCACCTGTACGTGGACGATGCCTTTGCCAGGGGCGCCAGCCTGGCGATTCTGGAGCACCCGATTGAGAGCGCATATCCCATCGTTGAACTGAACGCGGCGGAGCTTCAATTTCCGGAGCGACCGCCTTTCAGCCTGCTGACGGACAACGTCGTTGCCGCGCTGCAAAAACTGGCGGCGTACTGGCGCGCCCAGTTTGATATCAAGGTCATCGGGATCACCGGCAGCGTAGGCAAGTCCTCCACCAAAGAATTGACCGCCAACGTGCTTTCCAAGCGTCTGGTAACGCTCAAAAACCCGGGCAACATGAACAACGAAATCGGCATGCCGCTTTCCCTGCTCAGCCTCAACGCGGAGCACGAGGTCGCGGTGTTAGAAATGGGTTTTTACGTCCCGGGAGAAATCAAACTGCTTTGCGAGATTGCCCGCCCCCAAATCGGGATTGTGACGAATATCGGCACAGTACATGCTGAACGCGCCGGTTCCATAGAAGCCATCGCGGAGGGCAAATCGGAGTTGGTGCAAGCGCTCCCACCCGCCCCCGAAGGCGTCGCTATTCTGAATTACGACGACGAACGCGTATTAGCCATGGCTGCCAAAACCTCCGCGCGGGTGTTTACCTACGGTTTATGCCCGCAGGCGGACCTGTGGGCGGATCAGGTTGAAAGCATGGGTTTGGAAGGCATCCGCTGCCGCATCCACTACCAGGACGAGGACTTTTACGTGACCGCGCCGCTGATTGGCCGGCATTCGGTCTACACGATGCTGCGCTCCGCCGCTGCCGCGCTCAGCCTCGGCTTTTCCTGGGATTGGATATTTTACGCCCTGAAAACCAGCAACCTCCAGCTGCGCATCGCGACCACCAAAACCGCGTCCGGCGCGCTGCTGATAGACGACACGTATAACGCTTCCCCGGATTCAACCCTCGCGGCGCTGAACTTGCTCGAAGACCTCACCGGTCGAAAAGTTGCCGTGCTCGGCGACATGCTGGAACTCGGCCAGTACGAGGAAGACGGGCACCAGCGGGTGGGCATCCGCGCCGCTCAGGTCGCGGACGAAATCGTCCTGGTAGGTCAGCGCAGCCTGCAGACGCAAGCAGCCGCGTTGGAAAGTGGTTTCGCGCCGAATCAAATTCATTGGTTTGCCGACGCAAACAGCGCCGCCCGGTACTTGCGGGATACACTGAAAGAAAAAGATATCGCCCTGGTCAAGGGTTCGCACGCGATGCGCATGGACCTGATCGTGGCAAGTTTGGAGGTAATTTCCTGATGGGCGGAACTTCCCTGGCAATAGCCATCAGCGGTTTCAGCTTTTTGCTCACGGTGATTTGGGGGTCTCCGTTTATCCGGCTGTTAAAACTCCTGAAAATTGGCAAGATTATCAGTATGGATGTGCCGGAGTCGCACCTGGCGAAGATGAACACCCCCACCATGGGCGGCTTCATGTTCCTGATTCCAATCACCATCCTGACCGTCATCCTGAACGCGGTCTCGCTGTTCGGGTCGCGCCTGTTCGGCTCTTCGATTTTCGTCCCGCTGGCGACCTTATGGCTGTTCGCGCTGATTGGCGCAGTGGATGACTGGGAAGGTATCCGCGGACCGAGGCGCGGATTGGGCATGAGTGCGCGCACCAAGTTCACGCTGCAAGCGCTGGTCGCCATCGCGATCGCGTACAGCCTGAAGGAGCTGCTGGTAGTCCCCAACCTGTTCTGGCCGACTTCTCCCGTGCCGCTGAACCTGGGCTGGTGGTACATTCCCATCGCGGCTTTCATCATCGTCGCCATGGCAAACGCCGTGAACTTCACCGACGGCATCGACGGCCTGGCCAGCATGATCTGCATGACCATGTTCGGGGTCTACGGCATCATTGCAATTTTTCAGGGTCAGGTTTACCTGGCGCGCTTCTGCTTCTGCATCGTCGGAGCGCTGGCGGGCTTTTTGTGGTTCAATGCCAAGCCGGCGGAACTGATGATGGGAGATACCGGCTCCCAAGCTTTGGGTGCGATGCTGGCAGTCGTCGCGCTGATGACCGGGCGCTGGGTTTTCCTTCCGCTCATTGCCATTATTCCTGTTTCGGAGCTTCTCAGCGTCATTATTCAGGTTTCTTACTTCAAGCTCACCCATGGGAAGCGTGTTTTCAAAAAATCGCCCATCCACCATCACTTTGAAATGCTGGGTTGGCAGGAAAACCAAATTGTGGCGCGGTTTTGGTTGATTGGCCTCATCGGAGCAATGATCGGATTTGCTCTGACCTTTTTAGGATGATTATGAAAAGCTGGAAGGATATGAAAGTCATCGTGCTGGGAGCTGCCCGTCAGGGAACAGCGCTTTCACGCTACCTCGCGGGTCAGGGCGCGCGCGTCATCCTTACAGACCTGCGCGGTCCCGAATCCCTTTCAGCGGACGCGTTAGCGCTGCAGGACCGCGGCGTGGAACTGCGGCTGGGCGGGCATCCGTTGGAAATGCTCGAAGGTGCGGACATGGTCTGTGTTTCGGGAGGCGTGCCCCTCACCATCCCATTCCTGCAGGAAGCTTCTCGCAGAGGAATAACACTATCCAACGATTCTCAGGTTTTCATGGAAGCCTGCCCTGCTCCAATTGTTGGCATCACCGGGTCGGCAGGAAAAACCACCACCACCGCCCTGCTCGGACTGATGGCGCGAAAATACTTTGAAATGAAGAACAGCCCCAGGCGCGCCTGGGTCGGCGGCAATATTGGAAATCCCCTGATTGACCAGGTGGCGGAGATACACGAAGATGACCTGGTCATCCTCGAGCTTTCCAGTTTCCAGCTTGAACTGATGACAGTTTCCCCGCAGGTGGCAGTTGTCCTCAACATCACCCCCAACCATTTGGACAGGCACGGGACCATGCAGGCCTACACA
>JAAZPN010000289.1 GCA_012797215.1 Chloroflexota bacterium
ATCTCCATCCCTGCTTCCTTGTCGTCTTTTTGTAATTCAGACAAATGGGATCGCGTTTCTCATTCCTACGGCAAGAGCTTCAAGGACCTGACGCGCATTTTTCGGCGAGATTTTACCAATCCGCCTGATGTGATTGCCTATCCTCGCAACGAGGCCGAGGTTGCCGCAGTTTTGGATTGGTGCGGTGATAATGGCTATGCGGCAATTCCATATGGCGGCGGATCAAGTGTCACGGACGGCTTTACTGCCCCGGAGGATTGCGACGGTTCGGTAATTATCGATTTGGGGAACATGAACCAGGTGCTGGAGGTTGACCCGGTCTCCCGCTGCGCACTTATCCAGGCAGGTACGCTTGGGCCTTCGCTTGAAGATCAGCTAAAGCCGCACGGCCTCACATTGAGACATATTCCGCAATCCTGGGAGTTTTCATCGCTTGGCGGCTGGATTGCGACGCGTTCTTCGGGCCACTATGCTACCCACCTTACCCATATTGACGATATGGTGCAGAGCCTCAGGGTCGTAACGCCGCGCGGAACGATAGAAAATCGCAGATTGCCGGGATCAGGTGCCGGCCCGGATCCCGACCGCCTCTTTATCGGTTCTGAAGGCTCGCTCGGGATTATCACACAGGCATGGATGAAGCTTCAGGGGCGAGTGGTCTTCCGGGCGAATGCGACCATCACCTTTGACACGTTCTATCAAGGTGCCGCAGCCATTCGGCAGATCACACAGGCAGGCCTGTTTCCTGCGAATTGTCGTTATCTGGACGCGCAAGATGCCCAGTTTTATGGCGCTGGTGATGGCACAAAATCTGTGCTGCTGCTTGGCTTTGAATCTGCGGATCATCCCGTGGATGTCTGGCTGGAGCGCGGCGTTGAAATTTGCCAGGACCACGGCGGTGAAGTCGTGACCAAGACCGGATCGGGCGGCGATGCCTTGAAGTCAAGCCGCAGCGGCGCGCAGGGGAATTGGCGCGAGCAATTCCGTTACCTGCCGCGATTGATGCATACGCGCGCTGCGATGGGCGTGGTCAGCTTTACCTTTGAAACGGCCTATACCTGGGACAAATTCGAAGCCGTGGACACGGAAATTATTCGCCGGGTCAGCGAGGCGCAAAAAGCGCTGACCGGCGGTGGCATTGTTTGCCGCAGATTCTCCTTCCTCTATCCCGATGGGCCGGCGCCCTATTATTCCGTCGTTGCGCCTTCCACGCACGAGACGAGCCTTGAACATTACCAGGCGCTTTCCGACGTGGCTTCTGATGCGATATCGGAGCTTGGCGCGACAATCACGCACCACCATGCGGTCGGACGCAGCTTCCGTCCGTGGTACGACAAGGAAGTGGACCCGCTTTTCCGGGATATGTTGGCTGGCGCAAAGAATGCTGTTGATCCAGATTGGATTATGAACCCGGGAATGCTTCTCGACCGTTCGAATCATCTCAAGATCGTCGGATAAGGGGAGCAGGTCGCACGCTATGATCGAACTGTTTTTCTGGCCTACTCCCAACGGATACAAGGCGACGATTGCTTTGGCGGAATTGGGATTGCTTGGCAAAGTTACGCCAATCAATATTCTGGCCGGTGAACAGTTCGA
>JAAZPN010000290.1 GCA_012797215.1 Chloroflexota bacterium
CACGACCGCCTGGTCCTCGACCTGGAAGTTGCCGGCATTAATACCCGCGAACGCATCACTGCTACCACCCAAAAGTGCCTGGATATCTGCAAAGCCCGCACCGGCATGTACCCGATTTGTTACTCCCGCGCGCAGTGGGTCAATACCTACCTGAAGATTGACCAACTGCCGAACCTGGACTGGTGGCTGGCAACCTACAAGAAACCCTACCCGTACCCGGCATACACCCCCGAACATCCCGGCCCGCCCAATTTACCCAATGGAGCGAGTACTTACCTGATCCACCAGACCGGTGACAAAAACAAGGCCATTGGTTCCGCCAGCCGTTATATGGACTTTGACCGCTGGAACGGAGGCAAAGCGGAAGTGCTGCGCTACTTCAGCAACCCTGAATATGTCAATCCGGACCCTCCGCCACCAGACCCGGGCAAGGTGCTGTTCAGGGCGCGCTGCGTCGTTTCGGCGCTGTATAAACGCGAAGGTCCTGGCACGCGTTACGGCGTGATAGGCTCGCTGAACCTGGGTGAAGAAGTGGATGTCTACGAGGTCAAAGAGGATTGGTTCCGAATTGACCCGCAAGCATCCGTGTGGTGCTCCGGGCATTCGCGCTACATGCGGCCGCTGGATGGCGGCCAACCCGACCCGGTGAAGCAACCTTTGTTCAAAGCCAAAGTAATTGTCACCGCGTTGTATAAACGGCGTGGACCCAGCGCGAGCTATGCTATAACTGGATACTTGCGGAAGAACGAAGAAATTTCAGTTTATGAAGTCACAAATAACTGGTATCGGATAGACCCAGACAGCCAGGTATGGTGTTCTGGCGCTGCGCAGTACACCCAAAAAATCTGAGAGATGCTGGAACAAAAATGGCTGCCAATTTGGCAGCCATTTTTGTGTCAGGTTCCAGGCTTAAAGGTCTTTCAGAAGAACGGCCAGAGCCAACACAACAAAGCCAGCCAGGACAAGCCAGAAGGCATATTGCGCCAGCACGGCAACAACGCCCAATTGGGCGAGTACGCCAGCCAGAACGAGCACAAGCGCGACCAGGAAAGTGACGAATTTAGGTGCAGAAAGTTTCATGATTTTCTCCTTGTAAATAAATAAGATTAATTGTAATAAAAGAATGATAACTTTGTTACTCAATTTCGTCAAGTCAACGATCTGTTGGTTTGTTTCCAAAAATCTTTTTCGATCATGAAAAAGCCGGGAGAGCCGAAGCTGCTGTTATAATCCTGATACGACCAGAAAGGAGTGGCTTGTGAGTGAAAAGTCAGAACGGATATTAATTCCGGGAATTTCTATCAGCAGAAACGGTCCTTACATCGTGGAAGGGCCGGTGCCGCTGGTACGTAAGACACAAATAGTCTCCGAGTACGGCGAGCCTCTTAGTTGGCAGTTGGTCCTTAGGCACGAGATTAGCAAGGAACGTTACACGCTCTGCCGCTGTGGAAAATCCAAGCACATGCCTTTCTGCGATAAGACTCACATGCTAAAGCCTTTCGACGGCAGAGAAACTGCAGCCACAGACGGCAGCGCGGACGAATCTATGGTGCTCCCTGGCGGCAAACAGATTATCGTCCACTTATATCGTGATTTGTGCATGAGTTCTGGCTTCTGCAACCTGCGCAATACGGGCATCGTGCGTCTGACAGCGGAATCTGAGGACACGCTTAAGCGCTCGCTGGCAATCGCCATGATCGAACGCTGCCCATCCGGCGCGCTGACTTACCAGGTCGATCCGGACGAGCCGGAAATTGAGCCGGACCTGCCGCAGGAAATTGCTGAGACTTTTGAGATTACATCCTACGGTCCCATCCGCGGTCCTTTATGGGTGACTGGTTACCTGCAAGTAAAACGGTCTGATGGTGTGCCATTTGTGGCGCGAAACCGGGTGACCTTGTGCTGCTGCGGCAATTCGCGCAACAAACCACTCTGTGATGGCACGCACCGCCGCGACGCGGAATGGGAAGCTGATTGGAAAAAGAAATAATCTGAAATTGCTACGTTGAAGTTTGTGAGCGCAGATGCGCCAGAACTTCTTCCGCGCGGATTGGCAGCCTAAAGACCCGCAGCCCGGTTGCGTTAAAGAGCGCGTTGGCAAGCGCTGGCGGGGTGGGGATGCTCACGATTTCCCCAACGCCTTTAGCCCCAAAAGGTCCCTCCTTGGTTGGATGTTCAACCAGGATTGAGTTCACCTGCGGGCTGTCTGGCATGCGCGGGATGGGGTAGCGCGCCATCCGGTCACTTTCTACCAAGCCCCCTTTGACACGAAATTCTTCCATCAAGGCGTGTCCCACCCCCATCACCACGCCGCCTTCCACCTGACCCTGGAAACCAAGCGGGTTGAGCACGCGGCCGGCGTCGTTGGCAGAAATGACCTGTAGTACATGAATGCCGCCATCTTCCAGGGAGACTTCAATTTCGACTGCCTGCGCGCTGAAGGAATAGGCGAAGTGAATAGGTTCGGTTCCGCCAAGAGGGCTGGTTTCAGGAGCGTGGTACACCCTGCGAATGGAGCGGCCGCTTGAGGTCGCGTCCATCAGCTTGGCGATCTCCTGCCAGGTCGCCTGCCGGGCGGGCTGCGCCTCTCCGCGTGGGAATAGACCAGCTCCGGAGTAATCGAAGCGGATTTGGTCTGGCTCGACATCCCAGCGAACAGCCAGGTTGGATGTGATGTGTTGTTTTAGCTCTTTGGCGGCCAAAAGGGCGGCGTTGCCAGTGACAAAAGTCTGCCGCGAGGCTGTGGTAGGACCGCTGTCCGGGGTAAGGTCGGTATCCATGACCAAAATATCAATATCCTGCGGATCCCGGTCGAAGACTTCTGCGGTGATTAACTGCAAGGTGGTGACCAACCCTTGGCCAATTTCAGCAGCTGCGCTGCGTACTTGCATTCGTCCATTCAGGCAAAGTTCAACATCCGCCGCGCCGGCATCATCGGCGCCGCTGCCCAATCCGGTGTTCTTGTAGGCCGCCGCTACGCCCCAACAGCGCAGATACTGCTTGCCATCGCGCGAGACGCGCCTGGGCGTGAAAGGCGCTTCACCCGAGCATTTGCGCAGAGCTTGTTCCACTGCCTGCAAACAATCTGGCAGTCCAACGCTATCCTCCAGCAATTGGTTGGTATTGGTCAGGCTGCCTTCGTGCAGGGCGTTGATTTTGCGCAGTTCCAGCGGGTCCATGCCCAGCTTGTGAGCCAGGATATCCATCATGCTTTCCACCGCGAAGGCAGATTGCAACACGCCGAAACCGCGGAACGCGCCGGCCGGTGGGTTATTCGTATAGACAGCGTAACAATCGGATTTTACATGCGGAATAACATAGGGACCGCTGGAGTGGGTGGTCGCGCGGGTCATCACTTTCTCCCCAAGCGAGGCATACGCGCCGGTATCCCCAAAGAGTTCTGTCTCCGCCGCAACCAGTAGTCCATTCGCGCGGGCTCCCAGTTTCACCCGGATTTGGGTGGCATGACGTTTGGGATGCACCAGCAAACTTTCCCGCCGGCTAAAGAGTAATTTGACAGGCTTACCGGTCGCGCGGGCAAGCAGTGCGGCGTGAATCTGACCGGCAATGTCCTCTTTTCCGCCGAAGCCACCGCCTGTGAGCTGCCCGCGGATGCGCACCTGGTCTTCGGGGACGCCCAAGGCGGCCGCCACCTGGCTGCGGTCGGAGTAGGGGATCTGCGAGCCGACGTAGATTTCCATGCGGCCGTCGGGCAGGGGCACAGCGATGCTGCATTCCGGTTCCATAAACAGGTGGTCCGTGAATGGCGTAAAGAAACTGTGTTCAATGATAATTTCTGAATCCTTGAAACCCTGTTCGGTGTCGCCTTTGCGCACCTTGATATGCTTCAGTAGATTACCGTTTTCGTGCAGTTGGGCAGCAGAAGGGGCTAGCGCTTCCTGTGGGGTGGTAAGCGCGGTTAGCGGCTCCAGGTCTACTTGAATGAGAGCCGCCGCGGCGTCCGCGTTGGCTTGCGTGTCCGCGGCAATCAATGCCAAGGCATCCCCTACGGTGCGCACGCGTTCCCCGATGCCTACCATTACAGGCCAATCAGTGGTAAATAAACCGTGCTTCCTTGCCGCGGTCAGGTCTCTCGCGCTGAGGACCGCGCGGACACCCGGCTGAGCCAGCGCGGGAGAAACATCCAAGCCACGCAGGATTGCGTGCGGAACCTGCGCGCGCAGAACACGGGCGTAAAGCATGTCTGGAAAGGTCAAATCAGAGGTAAAGACAGCCGCGCCAGTTGCTTTGGCAAGTGCGTCGGGTCTGGGGCGCAGGGTGCCAACGGCGCGCTCATGGGCGTGGGCCAGGCTGATTTTTGGGGGTGGCAAACTGCCGCCGGAGCGCAGCATATCCGCTGCCGCCAGCACTGCCTGCAGAATGGCTTCATAAGCGCCGCAGCGGCAGAGTACATCCTTGAGCGCGGTTTTTAACCCTTCGTAATCCGGGTTGGGGTGTTTCAGCAGATAAGCGTAAGCATTCAGAATTTGGGCTGGCGTACAAAAACCGCATTGAATCGCTCCATAGCCAATGAACGCCTCCTGCAGTGGATGCGCGCGCCCAGGCGTGGGCGAGAGCGCTCGCAAACCTTCAATGGTGAGCACAGATTTCCCATTTGCGTTCTTGGCAGGAAACAGGCAGGATTTGACCGGTTTATCATCCACCAGCACCGTGCAAATTCCACAGCGGCCTTCACCGCAGCCGATTTTTGTTCCCGTCAGGCGAAGACGCTCGCGCAAAAGTGTGGAAAGCATTTCGCCCGGGATTTCTGGAAGGGAACAGGGGGTGCCGTTTACGCGCAAATCCAAATTCGCCATAGCAGAATTATATTACAGTGTTCAACTCGTTATTGATTTTGAGGAGTAAACAAACCTGCGTGAAAAGCCCAAAGGGTATCTTAGGTCGCGCGAAACAACATTGCTACTATCTAAAGCGTCGTGTCGGCAATCGCGATCGGACTGTCCGAGCTGTGCTATAATATACTTATCTAAAGTCTAATATAAGGAGCTGAATATGAAAGGTAACAAGAAAGTTCTGGAAGTCTTGAACGATTTACTCTCGGATGAATTGACCGCGATTAACCAGTACATGGTTCACGGCGAAATGGCTGAAGATTGGGGCTACCCCGTGCTGCACGAAGCAATTGAAAAACGCGCCATTACCGAAATGCGCCATGCCGAAAAGCACATCGCCCGCATCCTGTTCCTGGAAGGCATCCCGATGGTCAGCAATCTCAAAGCCATCCACATTGGCGCAGACGTCCCCAAGATTTTCGCGAATGACCATGCCGCGGAATTGGAAGCA
>JAAZPN010000291.1 GCA_012797215.1 Chloroflexota bacterium
GCATCCCGAATGCCGGAATAAGCCTGGACTCTCTTCAGGAACACTACAACTCGGTTGTTAGCGCGGGCGCGAAACGCCAAAAGGAGCAAGCGTGAATGCCTGGCTCCACTCCGTGCGCGTTTTGGTCTGGAAAGATTTGCTTCAGGAATGGCGCAGCCGAGACATCCTCACCTCGATGCTGGCATTCGCCGTGCTCTCGTTGTTCATCTTCAATTACGCGCTTGAACTTTCCCCGCTAAACCGGGCTGAAATCGCCCCGGGAATTGTGTGGGTCGTCATGGTCTTCGCGGGGACGCTTGGGCTCAACCGCTCTTTTACCGCCGAGCAGGACCAGGGTTGTTTCGAAGGTTTAATCATGGCGGTGCCCGACCTCTCAGCAATCTACTTTGCCAAGCTGCTGACCAATCTGCTGATGATGGTTTTTTTGGCGGTGCTTGTCATCCCAATCTACTCTGTGCTTTATAACCAATCTCTGTTCAACTGGGCGTTTTTTGGCGTGCTTGCGCTGGGCGCCTGGGGTTACAGCGCGGCGGGCACTCTGATTGCCAGCATGACCGTGCAAACCCGCATGCGTGATTTGCTCTTGCCCGTCCTGTTGTTTCCGCTGCTGCTGCCTGTAAACATGGCGGTGGTAAAATCCTGCGGCGTGCTGCTTGGTTCCGTGCCGGGGCAGGATATCAACAGCTGGCTCAACCTACTGTTGGTGTACGACGTGATTGTAACAATGCTATCGATAATGGTGTTTGAATATGTCATCAAAGAATAAGTTATTAGCTTTGCTTTCTGTTCTGGCGTTCTTGCTGGTCCTTTTCGCGTTCATCCGTATGCTCTTTTTCACGCCGGTAGAACAGACCATGGGTTTGGTCCAAAAGGTCTTTTATTTTCACATGAGCGCGGCTTGGGTGGGAATGCTGGCTTTTCTGGCGGCTGCCGTGTTTGGTCTGCTTTACCTCTCGCGGAAAGACCTGAAGTGGGATACCCTGACCGCGGCGAGCGTGGAAGTCGGGCTGCTCTTCACGGTCATTTGCATTATCAGCGGGATGATTTGGGCGCGCCCCATCTGGAACACCTGGTGGACCTGGGACCCGCGCCTCACCACGGTCACCATCATGGCGTTTACTTATATTGCCTTTAGCTTGCTGCGCAGGGGGGTGGACAATCCGACCCGGCGGGCGCGCTTCAGTGCTGTGTACGCCGTCATTGGCTTTATCAGCGTTCCGCTCACCTTCTTCTCCGCCCGTTTACTGCGCACCATCCACCCGGTGGTCTTTGGAGGCGGGGAAGTCGACATGAACCTCAACGCACATATGCTTACCACGCTCTTCATCTCGCTGGGCGCTTTTACTGTCCTCTACGCTGCGCTCTTGCTGCACCGTGCCCGGTTGATGGCGCAGCAGGAAGAACTTAATCAAAAATTAGCTGCGGATGACGGCAGCTATGACTGGGGAGAGTGAGACAATGGCACAAACGCTGAATTACTTCATTGCCGGATACGCGGTCATCCTGGGTCTGCTTGGCGCTTACTGCCTGTACCTGTACCTGCTGAGCCGCAAGCTAAAGAAAACACGCGCATCCCTGCAAAAAGAGTCGCAGGAATCTTCCGCGAAAGGAAAAATTGCGGGTTAATTGTGCCTTTTATCACATTGACAGGGAAGCACTTACAAATATAATTATGTTTGCTTTTTATCCAAAATATCTTATATAATTAATAATGGAGAGGATTATGAAAAAGAGCACGTTGTTCGTCTTGTTAGTGGTTGTCGC
>JAAZPN010000035.1 GCA_012797215.1 Chloroflexota bacterium
CATCATTTACTGGGGCGCCGACTTTGTGGAAAAAGTGCTTGGTTTCAGCAAAAACACAGCCACGCAGTCAGTCAGCTTGTTCATGGTGGGGATGATTGTCGGGCGTTTCTTTGGCTCTCGGCTCTTAGAGCGGGTTTCCGCGATGAAATTGCTCTGGGCGTCCATCGCGCTTTCTGTTTTTGGTTTCATTTTGTTCTGGAGCGGCGTGACCCCGCTCCTGGGTATTATCGGGCTCGTCCTGCTGGGCTTGGGCGGGGCCAACTTTTACCCAATCATTGTTTCGCTCGCAATTGCTTCCGCCGGAGCCCTCAAAGCCAAAGCTGGCGCGCGGGCGACTCTTGCTACAGGTACCGCCATTCTGTTCCTGCCGCTGGTGCTCGGGATAGTTTCGGACAAGATGGGCATCCGTCCGGCTTACAGCATTGTCGCGCTGCTGTTCGCTCTGCTGGCAGCCACGCTTTGGTGGGCTAATCGCAATCAAGCGCAGCCCGCCGTTCACGCGGAAGCCTTGGATTGACCATTTACCCGCTTATTTACGATCCTTATTGCTCTTAAAAAAGATGATGGAGAGGAGCTTGGCATGAAAGCATTGTTCATTGGAGGAACCGGCAACATCAGCGGCGCCTGCTCCAGCCTGGCGCTTGAACGCGGCATAGAGCTTTACCTGCTCAATCGCGGGCAGTCGCTCCAGCCCGTACCGGATGGCGCGCGCGTAATCAACGCGGATATCCGCGATCCAAACGCGGCGCGCGCGGCTTTGGGCAGTCTGCATTTTGATGTGGTTGCGGATTTTATCGCCTTCACCCCACAGCACATTGAGACCGACCTGGAGCTTTTTCGCGGGCGCGTGGGGCAGTACTTTTTTATCAGTTCGGCTTCAGCTTATCAAACCCCGCCTGCTACGCTGCCGGTAACGGAATCCACGCTCCTGGATAATCCCATCTGGCAGTACTCGCGCGACAAAGCAGCTTGCGAAGAGCGCCTGGCGCGCGCTTACCGCGAGGAAAAGTTCCCGTTCACGATTGTGCGCCCTTCCCATACTTACAGCGAGGTCTACGTGCCGGTGCACGGCAACTGGACGACCATTGACCGCATGCTGAGGGGACTGCCGGTAATCGTGCATGGAGACGGCACCTCGTTATGGACGCTCACCCACAGCTCGGATTTCGCCAAAGGTTTTGTCGGATTAATGGGCAACTCCCACGCGATTGGCGAGAGCTACCACATCACCTCTGATGAGTGGCTGACTTGGAACCAAATTCACGAAATATTGGCAGGCGCGGCGGGCGTGCAGCCCGAATTGGTGCATATCCCCTCGGATTTAATTGCCGCCTATGACCCCATCTGGGGGGAGAGCCTGCTGGGGGACAAAGCGCACAGCTTTATCCTGGATAACAGCAAAATCAAGCGCGTTGTGCCGGATTTTGTTTGCAGCACGCCCTTTTCCCGCGGCGCCGAGGAGATTATCTCCTGGCACCGCGCTGACCCCGCGCGTCAAAAGGTGGACGAGCACTTTAACGCCATCTGCGACCGCATTTTGGCGGCGTATGCCAAAGCCTGGCCTGAGACCTAAAGAAAAGGAGCGGATTGAAACCGCTCCTTTTCTTATCGTGTGGTCAGCGCCTGAGGAAGGGTAGAAATATGTCGGTAATCAAGACATCATCCGGCAATAATTCAAAAGCGCCAATATCGCAGAGCTTCACGCCGTCCCCGTTGCCGTCAGCTTCCCGAAAGAATACCTCTCCAGGGTTACCAAAGTAGCCGCGCTGGTCAAACTGTCCACAGCCGGCGGGGTTGCCCGCGTCGATTGCGGGACTGCCTGGTTTCAGGAACATCGTGCGGGAGGCGCCGCCATTAAAGCGCAGGCGGTCGAGCCTGGCATCCTGGCTTTTCTTATCCCCGGCGGCATTAAATGCGCACTGATTGGTATTTTCAAGGTTATATCCCAGCGACGAAACCTGTCCTGTCCCGCAGTTTAGCGGCAGATTATTGGCTATGATAGACCCGCGCACATAGAAAATACCAGCCCCACCTGCCATGATTCCACCCGCGCCGCCAGTCGCCTGATTGCTGGCGATTGTTGAAGATTCTATTGACGGCGTACTGTTCAGATTGTAAATTCCAGCTCCTTCGGCGGAAGTATTTTGAGCAACGGTACTGGTGTTAATGTCGGCTATCCCATTCAGGTAGATTCCTCCACCCTTGGAACTGGCGCCGGTGGCTTTGTTA
>JAAZPN010000292.1 GCA_012797215.1 Chloroflexota bacterium
ACTCTGATTCTGCAATCCAAGGTTGGCATTCGTAAAGGCATGTACGATTTCTCGAAGGAACACATCCTCTCAGCGGTGGACGGCTGCCTGGCGCGGCTGAAAACGGATTATCTGGATGTCCTGCTGCTCCATCGTCCAGACGCGCTTGTTGAGCCGGAAGAAGTCGCCCAGGCATTTGATGTTCTGGAATCAACCGGAAAGGTTCGCCATTTTGGCGTTTCCAATCACAAGCCAATGCAAATCGGGCTGCTCAAAAAAGCTGTGCGCCAAGCGCTGCACGCCAACCAGCTCCAACTTAGCATCGCGCATGCCGCGATGATTTCCAACGGCGTCCATGTGAACACAAACGAGGACGCGGCACTGGATCGGGATGGCAGCGTGCTGGATTACTGCCGCTTGCACGACATCACTATCCAGCCGTGGTCGCCCTTTCAGCATGGTTTTTTCAGCGGCGTTTTCGTGAATAACCCAGCATTTCCTGAGTTGAATGCCTGCCTGGACGAACTTGCCGCGCGTTACGAGGTGAGCAGCACCACCATCGCGCTGGCCTGGATTCTGCGCCACCCTGCCAGGATGCAGCCCATCGTCGGCACAATGAACCCTGCCAGGCTGAAAGAATGCGTACAGGCTGCCGAAGTCCAACTGAGCCGGGAAGAATGGTACAGCATCTACCGCGCGGCTGGTAACACTTTACCCTGACAGCACTCCGTTTATAATGGCGTTATGGCTAGTCTTGTTTTTGGACGCAAATTTCACTGGCAGCTGCATGAACAAATCGGCAAAGGCGATGCCGGCGAAGTCTTGAGAGTACAGACAGAGCTTGGCCGGGACCGCGGTCTGATGAAGCGCCCGGTCCAGAACGTATCAGGCGGCACAATAGTGCGGCAAGCTGTCCAGATTGAGAATGAAGGCAAAGTGCTCGCGGCACTTAATGGCCTGGACGCGCGCCGCAATAATTTGACAGTACATACTCCGCTGCTGCTGGACCAAAGTCCGGAAGGCACCGCAAAAACCGCAGCTTTGTTCATCGTCAGCGAAGAAGTGCGCGGCATTGCTATCGCGAATCTGCTAAAGAATCTGCTTCAAAAGAACGCGTCATTCTCCCAGACACTTGTGCTGAAGGTGCTCTCCAGCCTTTTTACTTTGCTTGCCCGCGTGCATGCCCAGGGAATTGCCTGGAATGACGTCAAGATGGAACACATCTTTTGGGACGAATCGACGAACACGCTTTCGTTCATCGATTGGGGCAATGGTTTGTTTTTTGCTCCTGATGAAGCGCTGCACGCCCAGCATCCTGTTAATCTTGATTACCAGCAATTTATCGACGAGGGTGGTTTGCTCCTGAGCCAAATTGCCCCAGAACTCATCCCAGAAATTGACTGGCCAAAAGATGCCTCTGGTCTTACACCGGAAGTGCTCCTTCAGCTGCAGCACCGCGTGGAGTACATGGAAGCGCACCTTACCATGCGCATCAAGGAATACCAGCTTGCTTTTGACAAGAGCACTCGCCAGATTAACGATCTATCCCAGCTGCAAGAAATCCTCGAACTGAAACAATCCTTAGCCAGGTTGGGCGTGCAAGTACAGACTCAGTCAGCCTTGCAGTCTATCCGCTCCTTCGCGTTGCGGCTCGCGGGAGAAAAAGAATATCAAGAATTGCGCGAGCTGGTGGAACTCCTGAGAGTCTACTTGCCAGAAGAAGTAGCGGAAAGCTGGCAGTTGGTGGAGTACTTGCTTGGCCTGGAAGATGCGTATGACCGCCCTGCCTTTACAGACGTGTTATCCAAAACTATCGCCAATGATCTTGCAGGAGCAATCTGGGATCTGGAAGGAGCCCGCCCCAGTTCCAGAAACATCCCGCGGCTTATCTCCATCCAACTTGCCATGCGCGGAGCTTTTGGCGTCCCAGATGCCCTGAGGGAAACGCTTTTTGATCAGCTTGTGAATTGGCATGAAGAGAGCTTCGAGCGTCTGCAGCATACCCGAGAGGAGCTTCCGTCTGAAATCAACGCGATTAACGCCCTTGAGGCTTTTTCTGCCAACCTGGAAGAACTTGTTGAGGGCTGGAGTCAATTGCAGCCTGGTGAGATGCT
>JAAZPN010000293.1 GCA_012797215.1 Chloroflexota bacterium
GGCGTGGCGGATTACGTCAACACCGGAGCCTGGTCCAAAAAAGCTATTTCGGAAGCCAAAAAGTTTGGCAAGGTTAACATCATCGCTAGCAGCGAAGACAGGAATTTTACCTATATCCCGGACATGACCCAAGTTAACGTCTCACCGGACGCGGATTATGTTTATATTTGCGAGAACGAGACTATCAACGGCACCACCTGGCAAACACTGCCGGATACTCAGGGTAAGCCTCTGGTGTCGGACCAGAGCTCAATGTTCCTTTCCAAGCCCTGCGACGTGAGCAAATACGGCCTCATTTGGGCCGGCGTCCAGAAGAACGTGGGGCCCGCAGGTCTGGCGATTGTCATCATCCGCGAGGACCTGATCCGCCGCGAAGATATGGACCCCAAAGTTCCGACCTATCTGCGCTACGACACGCACGCGGATAACGACAGCCTCTACAACACCCCCAACTGCTGGGCGATTTATGTCTGCGGCAAGGTGTTCAAACATCTCATGCGGCTCGGTGGGCTGGAAGCGATGCACCAACTCAACCTGGAAAAAGCAGCACCCCTGTACGCTTATCTGGACAGAAGCGAAATGTTCCACGGCACAGTCGAGAAAAAGGACCGCTCTTTGATGAATGTTCCCTTCTCCACGGGCGATAAAGAATTGGATGCGGCTTTTGTGAAGGCATCGCTGGAAGTCGGTTTTGATAATCTGAAGGGGCATAAGAGCGTGGGTGGTCTGCGCGCTTCGATTTACAACGCGATGCCGAAAGAAGGCGTGGACGCGTTGGTGGACTTTCTGCAGAAATTTGAAGAGGAACACCTGAAGTAAACAGCTCTACCTGGTTTTCTTTCAAACCCAATCAGCGCCTTATCCCACAGGGATATTCAATCCTGTGGGTAAGGCGCATTTTGTTGTTTACTATTTCAGGTTAATCAGTGTGTGCATTGCGTTAGCTGTGTTTTTTTGACCGACCGTTTTCGAGAATTTTCTCTTCTTGCCGAGTGGCTTATTAGTTTGGGTCTTGCACAAAAAACGGGATAACGCTATAATGCTAACCTCACGGGCGGTTAGCTCAGTTGGTTAGAGCGTTGCGTTGACATCGCAAAGGTCGTAGGTTCGAGTCCTATACCACCCACAAACACCCTGACATATTTGCGCAGGGTGTTTTTTTATCTGATCACCTTTTTTCCATACAAATTTTGAGACATTATTTCATAAAATAAACCAAATTCCGCAATTTACTATTGACATAATGATTTTTCGTGTAAAATTAACTATTGTTCCCCAATTAGTTGAAATGGAGGTCGCCTGCTACCAGATGACAAATCCGATCCTTGACCCATATTCTTGTAATGCAAACTATTCACGATGAGGAGATAGAAAATGAAACGAAAGACCGTCTTTACAGTATTTGGGCTTTTAATTGTCTTCAGCATGCTCCTGGCAGCCTGCGCGAAGACCGGCACCGAAGCCCCGGCGGCCTCCGCCAAGGATACCTTTATCTTTGGTCGCGGCGCTGACTCCGTTCAATTGGACCCCAGCATTGTCACCGACGGCGAATCCTTCCGCGTGACCGGACAGGTCTTGGATTCCCTGTACATGTTTGACAAGGGTTCCACCAATCCAGTCCCCGCGCTGGCGGAATGCACCGCCAATGAAGACGCGACCGTCTGGAGCTGCAAACTGCGCGAAGGCGTCAAATTCCATGACGGCACAGATTTCAACGCGGACGCGGTGATTTTCAACTTCGAGCGCTGGCGCTTCACAACCCACCCCAACCACTATGCCAGCCAGGTTTTCGAGTACTACGAGGCCATGTGGGGCGGATTTGATGATGCCAGCATCATTACAGAAGTCAAGAAGGTTGACGACCTCAACGTCCAGTTTGTTCTGAGCAGCCCAATGGCTCCCTTCCTGGCTAACCTTGCCATGGATATGTTCGCGATTTCCAGCCCGACCGCAATTCAAAAAGCAGGCGAAGCTTACGGAACACCTACCGGCGGCTGCGTTGGTACGGGTCCTTATAAATTTGTCTCCTGGCAAGAAGGCACCGAAATCAAACTGGTCGCCAATGACGACTACTGGGGCCAAAAACCAATTGTCAAGAATGTGATTGTCCGCGTAATTCCGGATGATTCCGCGCGCTTCCTGGCTCTCCAGGCTGGCGACATTGACGCGTTGGAACAGGCCGTTGTGGAAGACCTGGCCACCGCTGAAGCAGATCCCAAACTGCAAATCCTGACCCGTCCCGGGCTGAACACCAGCTACCTGGCTTTCAACTTCAAGATCAAGGAATTCCAGGATGTCCGCGTTCGCGAAGCTGTGGCGCATGCCATTGACATCGAAGGTCTGATTAAGAACTTCTTTGGCAAGTACGGCACCGTCGCGAAGAACCTGCTGCCCGTGGGCATGCTGGGCTACAACGATACAATCGATTACTGGAAGTTCGACCCCGAGCTTTCCAAATCCCTGCTGAAGGATGCCGGCTTCCCGAACGGACTCAGTGAAGTCACAGTCGCTGAAGATGTTCAGGATGCGGATGGCAATGTGGTTTACAAGGCTGGCCAGGTAATCCCACTGCGCCTCTATTACATGCCCGTAACCCGCTTCTATTTCCCGGCAGCCAAGGAAGTTGGCGAAGGAATTGCCGCGAACCTGACCGCCGCGGGCTTTAACGTGGAACTCTACCTGGAAGGCGACTGGCCGACTTACCTCGGCTCCCGCCGGAATGGCCTGCTGATGGGACTTTATCTCCTCGGCTGGGGCGGCGATAACGGCGACCCGGACAACTTTACTGGCTACTTCTTCGGCAGCGGCGCAGAACCAATCAAGCGTGAAGGCTGGTACCAGAACGCCGAGCTGGCTGCAATCCTGCAGGAAGCGGTAACCCTTCCGGATCCCGCGGAACGCGCCAAGCTGTATTCCCAGGCTGAGCAAATCATGCACGACGAAGTGATGCGCATTTGGCTTGGGCATAACAACACGCCGCTAATTCTTTCCGCCAAGGTGCAGGGTTATATCCCGCAGCCGGTTGGCGCTGAAAACTTTGAGTACGTTTCTTTCAGCAACTAAACCTTTTAGGCAGACAATTTTTGCCCGCCAATAAGGCATCGAAGGGGGGCGGTTTCCAAACCGCCCCCATTCACTAAATACAAGCGAGGTCAGCTTGGCAAAATACATTTTGCGAAGATTAATCTCAGTCATCCCGACCCTGATAGGCGTGACGCTGGTCATTTTCCTGTTTCAGCGCTTAATTCCCGGGGATCCGGCAGTCGCCATGCTTGGCGAGCACGCCACCGAAGAAAACGTCGCCAGAATTCGCGAGCAATTTGGGTTAAACCGCCCCGCTTTTCTGGACCGGGACGCTCTGGTTGAAGCCGACCCTGCCGTGGTAAATCTTTCGGCTTTCGAAACCTACTTTGAGGAGAAAAGGCCATTTTTTATTGAGGGAAGCGGCATGATGAACTTTTCGTTGATGTTTGGCGATGGCGACCTGGCAACCCAGAACCTGTTTTACTCCCGGAGAATTGGTCGCGCTCCCCAGCTTCAACCCGATTTGGACGATAACGAGTATGCTAAAATTCCTTCAAACACTGCAATCCTCGGCGCAGCCAAGGTTACCGGACGAA
>JAAZPN010000294.1 GCA_012797215.1 Chloroflexota bacterium
CAGCCAAGCCACTCTATGATTCTGCCGCGCAGGCATATCCGGCTCTTTCCGAGCTCAAGGAGCTGCGGCATTATCGCTTTTTATTGTTCCAGCTCATCCGGCGCGATTTGGTGGCGCGTTACAAGCGCTCCATATTGGGAGTCGCCTGGACGATGTTGAACCCGCTTGGCACGATGTTGATTATGACGCTCGTGTTTTCAAACCTTTTCAAATCGGTCGAATCGTATCCGGTCTACATCCTCAGCGGCCTGATTGTGTGGAACTTTTTCTCGCAGGGCACCAATGCCGCCATGGTCGGGCTTATTTGGGGAGGCAGCCTGATGCAGCGGATTTACCTCCCACGCACTATTTTTGGCATCTCCGCCATCGGCACGGCGCTGGTGAACCTGCTTATCGCGCTCATTCCGCTTACGCTGGTCATGCTGATTACCGGTATGGCCATTCCGCTGACAGTTCTGTTTTTGCCTGTCTCGATCTTGCTGCTCACCATGTTCACGCTCGGTTTCGGGCTCATACTATCCGCGCTGGCGATTTACTTCCCGGATGTGGCCGAGATGTACCAGATTCTGCTGACCGCCTGGATGTACCTGACCCCCATCATTTACCCCGAGGAAATTATCCCCGAACGATTTCTGGGATTGTACCGTTCCAACCCCATGTACTGGATGGTGAAGCTCTTCCGCCTGCCAATCTACTACGGCCGCATCCCAACCTTTGCTGAAATATTGCCCGCGCTCCTTTGGGCAATTGGTTTCCTGACAATTGGTTGGCTCTTTTTCACCTCAAAATCGGATGAATATGCTTACCGCATCTGACGTTTCCGCAAGCTTGCCCGAAGTCCCCTACGCGCCTTCATCGCGGGAACCCATCGTGGTGTTGGAGGGCGTCAGCGTACAGTACCGCGTGCCCAAAGAGCGTATTGGTACCTTTAAGGAATACGCCATCCGCGCATTGCAGCGCCGCCTGCAGTTTATGAAATTCCTTGCGCTGAAGGATGTCAATCTGACCATCTACCGCGGAGAGGTTATCGGCATCATTGGCAAGAACGGGGCGGGCAAGAGCACTATGCTCAAGGTTATTTCGCGCGTGCTGCGCCCGACCAAAGGGCGCGTGGCGCTCTATGGAAAAATCGCCCCTCTGCTGGAGCTGGGCGCGGGATTCCACCCGGAACTCTCCGGCCGGGAAAATGTCTACTTGAACGGCGCTTTGCTGGGTTACAACCAGGCGGAGATGGACGAAGTGTTTGAAAAAATTGTCGATTTCGCGGAAATGCGCGATTTCATCGACGCTCCGGTGCGCACCTACTCCTCGGGCATGTACGCGCGGCTTGGTTTTGCCGTCGCGACGGCGCGCGTGCCGGAAATATTAATTGTGGATGAAATCCTCAGCGTTGGGGATGAATCATTTCAGAAAAAAAGCAACGACCTGATGCAAAGTTTCCAAAGGCAAGGCACTACTGTGCTGATAGTCTCGCATAACCTGACAAAAATCCAGGAATTATGCCAGCGCGTGGCCTGGCTGAGCCGCGGAGAATTGAAAATGGTAGGCGATCCCGCGGAAGTGGTGCAGGCTTACCGGGAAAACATTTAACAAAATGCGCTTTGAACCCACCTCTATACCTGATGTCATGCTTCTGATCCCGCGCGTCCATGGGGATCAGCGTGGATTTTTTGCTGAAACGTTCAGGCAGGAGGCGTTTGAGGCCGTTTGCGGTCCTTACCGCTTTGTGCAAGACAACCACTCTGGTTCCAGGCGCGGCATCCTGCGCGGCTTGCATTACCAGGTGCGGCATACGCAGGGGAAGCTTGTCCGCGCGGTGGCGGGTGAGGTTTTTGATATCGCGGTGGATCTGCGCAGGGGCTCACCGTACTTTGGGCGTTGGGTTGGTGTGTCATTATCCGCCGAAAGTAAACTGCAATTATGGATTCCGCCCGGTTTCGCGCATGGATTTTACGTGCTCAGCGAGTGGGCGGAGGTCTTTTATAAAACCACGGATTACTACGCCCCCGAATGGGAGCGCGGGCTGCGCTGGGATGACCCGGCGCTGGGCATCGAATGGCCGCTGCCGGAAGGAACCGCGCCGCTGCTTTCTGCCAAGGACGAGAACAATCCATGCCTGGCTGACGCGGAAACCTTCCCTGTTGGCTGGACGGTAGAGATATCCAAGGAGGGATGATGACGCGCAGCATATTGGTCACCGG
>JAAZPN010000295.1 GCA_012797215.1 Chloroflexota bacterium
CCCGCGCCCGGCCATGTTGGTGGCAATCGTAACCGCGCCAAAAGCGCCGGCGCCAGCGATGATAATGGATTCCTCGGTGTGTTTGCGCGCGTTCAAGACCTGGTGCGGGATGCCCGCGTCGAACAGGGGCCGCAAGCGCTCCCAATCCGCTTCCGTCAAATGCAGCGCGCCCAGCAGCAGCCCTCGGTTGGTCGCATCCGCCAGGTCCAGCGTTTCGATGCCGTACTGCGCGGAAAGCTTGCGCAGTTCGGGCATGCGCAGTTTAGTGAGGGGTTCATTCAGGACGGCCAATTCCTTGGGCGCGGTGAAATCATCGCCCTTGGGGTTAAACTTTTGCCGCCAGGCTTCGCGTATCAATACGGTCTGCAGCAGGCGGCGCACCAGCTCCGGCGCAAGACGTTCCGAAAGCCGCTCGGAGCTTTCAACGGAGGTGGTGCCGACCAATTGCGGACGCCCAATAACGTGGAAGCGAATAATTTCGAGCACGATAGCGCGCAGTTTGGCTTCCGCGGTGCGGTAAATTACGTCCGGGTAATCCTTGGGCTTAAAGAAGAGCGCCTTTTTCTGTGGGTCCGCGCTGTTGGCATAATAGTGGTAGCGGTAGCCTTCTTCGTCGCGGGCTTCCAGTTCACTCAGGCCGGTTTCAGGGCGGCTGGCACGATATTCCAGGTTGGTGGGGATAGCAAGCACGTCCAGGCCGTAGATGCGATAAAACTCTTCCTTTTCGGTCAGGGCTGTGCCGGTCATGCCGCCCAGCTTTTTGTACATCCGGAAGTAGTTCTGGATGGTGATGGTGGCGTGGGTCACGTTTTCCGATTGGACCTTCACGCCTTCTTTGGCTTCCACCGCCTGATGCAGCCCGTCCGACCAGCGCCTGCCGGGCATCATGCGGCCGGTAAATTCATCTACGATGATGACTTCGCCGTTCTGCACGATATATTCTTTGTTGCGGTGGAACAGGAACTGCGCGCGCAGGCTCTGTTCCAAGAAGCCCATCAAGCGGGCTTGCTCCGGGTTGATATCTTCCGGCCGTTCTGGGTCGCTGAGGGGCGCGCCCAACAATTCTTCCACATGGGCAACCCCATTTTCTGTCAGGGTAACCGTGCGGTCTTTTTCGTCAATTTCATAATCTTCCGGGCTTAGCGCGCGGGCTACCTGCGCCATGCGGATATAGTAATCAGAGTCTTCATGCGATGGACCGGAAATGATGAGCGGGGTGCGGGCTTCATCAATGAGGATGTTATCCACTTCATCGACAATGGCGTAGTGATGTCCGCGCTGGACGCGCTGTTCCCAGGTCATGGTGATGTTGTCGCGCAGGTAATCAAAACCAAATTCGCTGTTGGTTCCGTACGTAATGTCGGCCTGGTAAGCATCCGTGCGCTTGACCGGCCGCAGCAGATTGGTTTCCTCTCGCAAGGAATGCTCATCCGGGTCGTAAAGATAGGCAAGCTGATTACCTTCGGCGGTGTTGGACATTTGCAGGATGCCCACTCTTAGCCCAAGCAGGTGGTAAATCGCACCCATCCAGCGTCCGTCGCGGCGGGCAAGGTAATCGTTGACCGTAATCAGGTGCGCGCCTTTGCCTTCCAGCGCGTTCAAGTAGAGCGGAAGGGTGGCGGCTAATGTCTTGCCCTCACCTGTGCGCAGCTCTGAGATACTGCCCTGGTTCAGGTTGATGCCGCAGATGAGCTGCACGTCATAGTGGCGCATGCCCAGGGTGCGCTTGCTGGCTTCGCGCACAGCGGCAAAGGCCTCGGGTAAAAGCGCATCCAGACTTTCACCTTTGGAAAGCCGCGCGCGGAATTCATCCGTTTTAGCGCGCAAAGCTTCGGTGCTGAGCGCTTCAAAGCTTGGTTCAAGGGCGTTGATCGCATCCACGACAGCAACCATTTTTCCGATGGTGCGTTTGTGCTGGTCACCGGTAAAAATGCTAGAAATCTTTTTAAACATAAGCTGGAGTGTCCTTTATTTTCATCTTCCTGATATCTCAGGCATTAAATTTTTATTATAGCACAGGCGTTTTTTCGCAAAAGCAGGCGTAGCAGCCTGTTTGCCTGGTTTTCACCGTTGCCGAGCGGAGCAGCGAACCTCCGCCA
>JAAZPN010000296.1 GCA_012797215.1 Chloroflexota bacterium
AATTTGAACCATAGAATAGCATAATCAATATGAAAAGTCAAAAAAAGAGGAAAATATCAGGACTTACGGCGTTTCCACCAGATGAATAAACCAGCAGCCGAGGCAGTCAGCAAGACTAACAATGGTACAACCCAAAGAACCCTGGTCTGGTACCGATCGGTTTTGTCCAATTCTTGACCGCCTGTCACATCAGTCGCTGTGGCTGTATTCGTCGGCAGAACCACAACCTCGTTGGTTGCGCTCGTTTCCACAGTTTGAGTGAAGTTTTCATCAGGTGCAGGGGCCCCTTCTGTTCTCACAGGAGCAGGCGTCCCTATGGGATAGGGTTCTGATTGTCCAGTTTGAGTCGGGATGGGGCTTGGGAAGCCGGTTTGTGTGCCTGTGACTAAACCAGTAGGGGTAGGGAAGCGTGAAGTTGCTGTGCGAACGATAACCGGGGTGTTTGTTTGATATCGACTGGTTGGAGAGCGGTAAACATAGGGCGTCCGTGTGGGTGTGGAAGTTCGGGTATTTGTCCTGGTCGGCGTCAGTGTTACAGAACCAGTTCTTGTCGGGGTCAGCGTGTGGGTTGGGGTAAGTGTCAGCGTAGTTGTCGGCGTCTGGGTCGCGCTATTGATGGTGACCGGACCAAACAGTTGAATCGTGAGTCCTTCGCTATCTACTACTTCCAGTTTGTAATAGTAGGTTTTGCCAAACTGGACTGTCGTATCGGTGTAGGTGTAGATTCCACCCAGGAAGGGATTGCCAACAGCAGGAATCAATCCGGAGATACGGAAGAAAGGCCCGGCATTGTTTTCGCTGCGTAGAATGTGGAAACCTCCAACATTATTCTCGCTAAGTGTCGTCCAGGTCAGGTCCGCCTGGTTGATCTTGTAGGCGCCTGTAAAGCCTTCCTGGGTTAATTGAACGCCCAATGGCAGCGGCAAGCCAACAATGAAGGGCGTTTGATTAAGATCCTGAGTAAGATTTGGACGCCCTGTAGTATCCAAGGTCATCGTAATAGTTTTCAGATTTAAGTCACATTGAACGGCTTGGCCACTAGCGCCGCCAGCCCCGCTGCCCTGGGGCGCTTCACCTACTTTATCCCATTTATCGGTTACAGAGGCTTTTGGGTCAAACCACCAAAGCGGGTAGTTCTGTGGTGTATCCGGTTGACCACAGTAAGTTTGGGATTCAATCGCTGCCTGACAGGAGCTGTTCAGGTTGTATTTAAAAGCTGCTACCAGGTCGGCCGAAGTACCAGGCGTGGAACCGAGGAAGATGTCGTAAAAGCTACCGCAGGGGGTAATGGGATCCGTGCCGTAACCAACAAAAGGCACATTCGACGCGGCGCCCTGGCCATGGTCAACCACATAAAGCCAATAATCTTCACCAGCGCTGCGGCTGACGGTTAGCGCAGAGCCGAATAAGCTCGTTGCAGTTGTTGTAACCTGCACAAGCTGCCCTGATACGCCAGCTTGCTGCGTCATTATCGCTGCGCCAAGCTGACTGCCCTGCGAAAAAGCGCAATTTGCGGCACCAGTTTCTGGTGACAAACCCGGACCCCAATAGTTGTGGTCAACAAGACCTAAAGAAGGGGTGCCGCATTCAACTTGCGTGGACCAGGCGTTGTTGAGGATGTTGTTTGCCACGGCTTTGAGAGAGCCAGTTCCAGTAAATCCAATTCTGCGGATGGCGTTGCCAATATTATTGTTGATGTGATTGAACTGGACCAGCAGATTACCGCTGTTGTCCTCAAAAATGATGGCGTGCGCGCCTTGCTGTAGCGTATTGTTTTGAATAGTGACCGGCAGGCTGCTGTTTACCCGCAGTAAATTCCTGGAAACGGTATTGCACTCGCCATCATTGATACTCAATTTCTGGACAGTGACCTGGCTGGTAATTCCTAACATGGGCGCCGAACAAGTACTACCGGTGGAAGTGAGAACGCTTGTGCCGGTCCCTTGCAGAACAAAAAATGGTCGATTAACCAGGACTTCATTTGATTTAATCGGATATGTTCCGAGAATGTTGATATACACTGGCGAAGCGCTGGCGCCATTAGGCAAAGCATCCAAAGCATCCTTTAACCCAGTGCCCAAACCACCGGATAAATCATCTCCACTATTGATGAAACAGGGTTTCTTAAGGCTGCATGCCCCACTGTCTGCCGCAACATAGGCGCTGGATACCTGTGATGGAGCTAGGTTTAGTGCCAGCAACGCGCTGCTTTGTTCAAACCACGCACCTGAAGCATCTTTCTCGAAAACATGAATTCGGATGGAGCCATTCTGAACCGCCAGCTTGTTCAAACGCAGGGCAAGATTGAGTTGGTCCGCAACGCTGACAGTGTGCAACGCCTGGACACTTACCACAAGATTCTCGCCAGCAAAACTATTCCCGCCGCAATTCTCGATGGATGAGTAACTTACATTGCTAACCAGACCTTTTTGCGAAATCGTCCCGGTAGCGTAATCCGTGAAGGGGATTAATGCAGGATTGTCCGAGCCTCCGGTGGAGGTCACGCAAACCATAACATTCTCAGCGCTGGTGTATATCGGTTCCACCGGGAAAGACAGGCGCATATTCAATCGTTGCCCAGCAGCGCAGCCGTCCAATGGGCAGCCAGCAGGAGAGAGCAGCTCCACAGTAGTAATCTGCTTGGTTTTTGACAGAACTAAGCCTGTGCCTGAAATTAAAAGCAGCACAATTACAAGAATTGGGAAATATCTGCGAAAATCAACCGTAGGTTTCACAATCGCCTGACCTTTTATCATTATAACATCAGGATTCGAACCAACAGAACTTGAAATTGTTTATGCTAAAATTCGC
>JAAZPN010000297.1 GCA_012797215.1 Chloroflexota bacterium
CAGGGTATCCTGGTCGGCTACCAAAGCCATTGCTTCCAAAAAGCTGGGCAGCTCCTCATATTCCAAAATGACCTGGCGCAGTTCCAGCACATTCTCCCAGCGGTCCTGCCCTTCTTCGCTGCGGTCGTGAATGTAATCATGGAAGCCGGTATCTTCCAGCACGCGGTCAAACAGTGAGGCGGGCGGATTGGCAGCCGCGAATTGCCGCCAGAACAAGAGTTTTTTGCCGAACTGTTCCAGGCGCAAGCCTTCTTTGCCAAGCTGCTCCAGAGCTGCCTGGCCTGTCGGCTCGGCAATGCGACAAACCGCCTCGCCCAGCGTCAGACCGGAAGCGCGGGCAAATTCCTCCAGCTTTTCCAGCCTCTCCCCGCCGATGCCGCGCGGGGGCAGATTAATCACCCGCCGCAAGCTAATTTCATCTTTGGGGTTGTGAATCAAGCGCAGAAAAGCAATCACATCCTTCACTTCGCGCCGCCCATAGAAACGCTGCGCGCCAACCAACCGGTAACTGATGCCCTCCCGCCGAAAGCATTCTTCCAGCAGGCGCGACTGGGCATTGGTGCGATACATCACCGCGAAGGAACTGGGATTAAGGTTGCGCGAGCGGATGCCGGTTTTTATCGCATCCACAACAAATTCCGCCTCTTCTTTGTCATCCGCTGCCGCGAATAGTTTTATTTTTTCGCCCTGTTTTTGTTCAGTAAAGAGTTTTTTGTGGGTGCGGTTCGCGTTTCGGTCAATCACCGCCATCGCGCCGTCCAGGATGCGCTGCGTGGAGCGGTAATTTTGCTCCAGGAGGATGGTCTGGGCGTTCTTGAAGTCCGTCTGAAAACGTTGGATGTTGCGGTAGTCCGCTCCGCGCCAGCGATAAATGGATTGGTCTTCGTCGCCTACCACATACAGATTGCCGTGGTCCTGCGCCAGGCTGCGCAAAATGGCATATTGGGAGAGGTTCGTATCCTGAAACTCATCCACCAGAATGTGTTCAAATTTGTGCGCCCAGGTGCTGCGCGTCTGTGGATAAGCGCTCATGATTTGGTAGGTGTACACCAGCATGTCATCAAAGTCCATGGCGTTGTTGCGGATTAAAAGCTGCTGGTAGCGCAAATAAAACTGGCGCACTTTTTCATCCCGGAAGTTCTGGATGGGATAATCTTCAGGCGTAATCAGGTCATTCTTGGCTCTGGAAACGGCATCCAGTATTGATTCAGCCCGGAATAGTTTTTCGTCCACGCCAGCTTCGCGGATAACTTCCTTCATCAGCGCTACCTGGTCGTCCGCGTCGAAGATAACAAAATCCTTGCTAAGGGGCAGCAAATCCGCTTCCCTGCGCAGGATGCGCCCGCAAACCGCGTGGAAAGTTCCCAGCCAGATACCCTGGGCAGCCGCGCCCAGGATTTTTTCCACGCGCGCCGCCATTTCCTTGGCGGCTTTGTTGGTAAAGGTCACCGCGAGGATGTGATAAGGCGGAACGCGCATAACGCCAATCAAGTACGCGATGCGATAGGTCAGCACGCGCGTCTTTCCGGAGCCCGGACCTGCCAGTACCAGAGTTGGTCCGGCTGGGGAAGCCACGGCGCGCTGCTGCTGAGGGTTGAGCAGTTCAAGCAAGTCGTCCATAGACAGAGGATTTTACCGCAGGATGGTTCTTAAAAGAGCAGCGCTTTGGCCAGGCCAATAAGAATGCCCGCCAGCACCAGCCAGTAGGGCGTGAGTTTGAGCAGAAATAAACCCGCCAGGCCCGCTGCCAGGAGGAGAGCGGTCCAAACATCTACCACGGCGTTTTTCGCCATCGTGACCGCGATAGTGATGATTAGTGCCACCACGCCGGCATTCACCCCTTCCAGAACAGCCTTAGCGACATGAGAATTGGCCAATCGCTTCATCAACGGACCCATTGCCGCCACGATGATAAAGGACGGCAAAAAGACGCCAATAGTGGAGGCAAACGCGCCGGGCAACCCTCCAACCATGTACCCGATGAAAGTTACCGCGGAAGTTACGGGGCCGGGCGTCATCTGCCCGACCGCGATGGCGTCGATAAGCTGCTGTTGGGTCATCCAACCAAAGCGGTCGACGATATCAGCGCGGATAAGTGGGAATAACACCAACGCGGAGCCAAAAAGGACGGCGCCCGTGCGCAAAAAGTAAAGGAATAACTGGACCACGCGGGATTTAAGCCAATCCGGACTCTGCTGCACAATACGCAGGAGCAGCGGAAATGGGAAGAAAGCCAGCACAAGCGCGGGCGCTTTGGGCGGGCGCTTCAACAGGTCAAGCAGAACGTACCCCAACAAACCTGCCGCAAAGAGAATAATCACTTCGTTCACGCCCAACAGAGACGCGCCAAACGCCAGCCCAAAGATAAGCCAGGTCTGCCAGGTTTTCAGGCAGCTTTTGCCAAGGTTCCAAAGCGTGTTGATTACAATCGCAAGCACCAGAGGATTCAACGCGTAAAAGATGGCATCCACCTGCGGCAGCGCGCCGTAACGCGTGTAGGCCCAGGCGAGCGAAACGGTGGCGATGAAAGACGGCAGAATAAAACTTGCCCCGGCTGCCAGTAGCCCGGGAAAGCCAGCTTGCAAATAACCAATATGCAGCGCTAATTCGGTGGCGTTCGGCCCGGGCACCAAATGCGTCGCTGCCAGCAGTTCCAAAAAATGTTCTCCCGTCAGCCACTTGCGTTTGCGAACAACTTCGCTTTCCATCATGGCAATATGGGCGGTGGGAGAACCAAAACTGGTCGCGCCGATTTGCAGGAAGACCCTGATAAGGTCTTTTAGTCTGGCTTTTTGCTCTGGGGGAAGTTTAGGCGCCTCTAACTTCATTTAGCTCCCCTGTCGGATTTAAAGATTGGGAGCCTCAGCAGCAGATGTTCAAGGATAAGGCGCGGGTTCACGTAAGCGTCCAATCTGGTCAGCGCTTTCTCGTGTGCTTCCAAGATTAATTCAATGCGCGCAAGGTCCATCTGCTCCGCGATTTTCCGCAGAAAAGCTTGTCGTTCCTGGTTCACCAGCGGCATTTCCGCGCCGCTGCGAGCTATCAACACATCCCGCCAGAAAGTTAGCCACGCGGAAATAAGCTGGCCTACCAACTCGCGCTGACCGCCTTTGCTTCTTTGCAAACTCTCCACGTACTGAAAGCGCTGCCGCCTGGTTGAACCAAGCAGTTCTTCCAGTCGGTCCAGAGCGTCTTGATACGCGTCGAGCAGTTCCGGGTTCTGATCAAAGCGGACTGCCGCCCCAACCCTGCCAGAAGACAAATGCGCCAAAAGCGCAGCGCGGTCCGCCGGCACTTGCAGTCTTTGCTCCAGCCAGCCGCTTGCCTTTTCCAGCGGAAGCGGCCGCAAGCGGATAATCTGGCAGCGTGAGGCAATTGTCGGCAGCAAGTTTTCTTCCGCGTCGGCTGTCAGCACCATCACCGCGCGAGCGGGCGGTTCCTCGAGAGATTTCAGGAGTGCGTTGGATGCCGCGGCAGTAGCCCGCTGGAAATCCAAAAGGAGTACCACGCGGTATTTTGCCTGGTACGGCGCGAGCGCAAGCGTCTGCTGCACAGCCCGAATCTGGTCAATGCGCAAATCCTGGTGCCCTTCCTCTGGCGCCAGCACGGTCAGATCCGGAAAGTTTTGGGCATCAATCTGTCGGCATGCCGCGCAAACGCCGCAAAACTCGCCTGGCGCGGGGGGATTTTGGCAATTCAGGGCTTTGATAAACGCCAGGGCAAGCGTGCGCCTGCCAATCCCCTGTGGACCCGTGAGTAAATAGGCGTGCCGAAGCTTGTCGGGGTTCGTGTGTTCCTTTAAGAACGCGAGGGCGGTCTCGTGACCGCAAATATTCCATCCCATTTCGTAATTTTAACACAGGGCGCCCGGGCAGTGATAAACTTCAGCAGTTATCCCACCTGCGCCCGCTGCTGGAAAAGCCTGATAAAATAACAGGCCAAAAGCACATCCCGCGTATAGAATATAATGGTTGGGACTGCCTGCGGGCACATTGATCACGGAGGTTTACACATGAGTGAGAACTTAACTAGCACCCCTGGGGGAGAGCTCAATCCGGTCAGTATTTCCTGGCACGCGATGGACGCGCCTGAAGTACTCAGCGCGCTGAACGTCCCGCCGGAAGCCGGACTGACAAGTGAGGAAGCGCAGAATCGCCTCGCGCAGTACGGCCCAAATGAGCTGCAGGAGAAAAAACGCACTTCATTCCTGCAGATGCTTTGGGCGCAGATTAACAGCTTTGTTATCTGGCTGCTGATTGGCGCCGCGCTTATTTCAGCGCTGCTGGGCGATTACGTGGAAGCCGGAGCAATTCTGTTGATTGTGGTCTTGAACGCGATTATGGGCATCATCCAGGAATCGCGCGCGGAACAATCGCTGGCGGCGCTTAAAAAGTTGGCCGCGCCGGAAGCCCAGGTGCTACGCGATGGGCACCGCGTTTCTCTGCCAGCCCCAAAGCTGGTACCCGGAGATATTGTCTTCATCGAAGCTGGCAATTACATCCCTGCGGATATCCGGCTGCTGGAAGCCGTCAACCTGAGCATCGAGGAAGCCTCGCTCACCGGTGAGTCTGTGCCAGCCAAGAAGAACGCGGAAGGAGCGCTCGAAGCAGATATCCCGATTGGCGACCGTGAAAACAGCGCCTTCATGGGCACGCTGGTCACTTACGGACGCGGCAAAGCAGTGGTAACCAGCACCGGCATGAACACCCAGCTCGGCTTGATTGCCAGCATGCTGCAGACCGTGGAAGAAGAACAGACACCTTTGATGAAACGCCTGGACCAGTTAGGAAAAACGCTGGGCATCGGCGCGATTGTAGTGTGCGTGCTGGTCTTCATCATCGGCGGCGCGCGTTTGATGCTTGGCCCCGAACACATATCCTTCAACAATCCCGATTTCATCACGGAGATGGTTAATCTGTTTATGATCGCGGTTTCACTTGCCATCGCGGCGGTGCCGGAAGGCTTGCCCGCGGTTGTTACCATCAGTCTGGCAGGCGGCATGCGCGAAATGGTCAGCCGTCACGCGCTTATCCGCAAGCTTTCCTCCGTTGAGACCCTCGGTTCTGTTACTGTGATTTGCTCGGATAAGACCGGCACCCTGACCCAAAATCAGATGACCGTTACCCGCCTGTGGACTGATAGTAAATCGTTCACGATTACCGGCAGCGGCTACAACCCGGTGGGGGACTTCTTGCTGGACGATGAGAAAGTGGACCTCCAGGCTTATCCGGCGGCGCGCACCGCGCTCTGGATCGGGACGCTGAATAACGACGCCCAGCTCGAGGCGACCGGCGAAAGCGAAGGCAAAACCACCTACCGCATGGTGGGTGACCCCACCGAAGGCTCCATCCTGGTGGCCGCCCACAAGGCCGGCGCGAGCTCGCGCCAGCTCAACGAAGCTTTCCCGCGCTTGCAGGAAATCCCGTTTGACTCCGACCGCAAACGCATGGTCACCATCAACGGTCTGCGCAATCCAAGCGGAGAGGATATCTCCCCCTTTGAGCAGTCTGACCAGAACAAGTGGCATGTCATCGCGATTAAGGGTGCTCCGGACGTGGTGCTGAAGCTATGCTCGTACAAGATTCGCGTCGACAACAGCCACGAGCCCCTCACCGAAGCTTCCCGCCAGGAAATTCTGGAAGCCAACGACGCCATGACCCGCGACGCCTTGCGCGTGTTGGGCGTGGCTTACCGGTTGGTGCCCGAAATGCCCACCGATACCAGCCCCGAAGCGCTTGAGCAGGAACTGGTGTTCATCGGCCTGATTGGCATGATTGACCCAGCTCGGGTGGAAGTCAAACCCGCGCTCGCTGAAGCCAGAACTGCCGGCATCCGCACCGTAATGATAACCGGCGACTACCCCAACACCGCCAAAGCAATCGCGGAGGAAATTGGTCTGCTCCAACCCGGGCATAGGGTGATGACTGGCGCGGAACTGGACGTCATCAGCGCCGAGGACATGCGTGAAGCAGTGAAAATCACGGATGTCTACGCGCGCGTGAGCCCGGAACACAAGATGAAAATTGTGGACGCGCTGCGCGATAACCATGAAGTGGTTGCGATGACCGGCGACGGCGTGAATGACGCGCCAGCCATCAAGATGGCGGATATCGGCATCGCGATGGGTATCACCGGCACGGATGTGGCCAAAGAAACCGCGGATATGGTGCTGACGGATGATAACTACGCCTCCATCGTTTCGGCAGTGGAACAGGGACGGGTCATTTACAGCAACATCCGCAAGTTCGTGTACTATCTCGTCTCTTGCAATATGGCCGAGATTATGATCATCTTCCTGGGCACCTTGTTCGGTTGGCCGCCCATCCTGACAGCTATCCAGCTCTTGTGGTTGAACCTGGTGACGGACGGCGCTCCAGCGCTCGCGCTCGGATCAGAGAAGGGCGACCCGGATATCATGCTCTTCCCCCCACGCCCGACCGATGAGCCAATTATCAATAGGTTCATGCTGCGCGGTATTATCGTCCAGACCATCGCGATTACAGCCTCAACCTTGGGCGCGTTCGCGCTTGGCAACAGCGTAAGCCTTGAGCTTGGTGAAACGATGGCATTCGTGACGCTTTCCGTCAGCGAACTGCTGCGCGCGTTCACCGCCCGTTCGGAGTACTACCCGCTGACCAAGATTGGTATCTTCAGCAACAAAGGCATGAACATTGCGGTGCTGGCATCGCTCGCGCTTATCTTTGCGGTGGTGTATGTGCCCTTCCTGCAGCCAATCTTCAATACCAGCTCAATTGACCTCGGCCACTGGCTGATGATGCTGCCGCTGATTGTCATTCCTTCCATTGCAGCCGAAGTGATGAAAGCCATTCAGTTCAAGCGGATGACAAAAGCAAACGCCAATTAATTGGCTGCGTGATATTAAGAACCTCCCTGCGGGGAGGTTCTTTTTTTTCCATAAGCGGTGCAAATGCTGGGCTTGCATTTCTGAGCGAAGCCAAGAATCTTGTCAAATTATCAGCGAGATCCTTCGCTGACGCTCAGGATGACCAATAGAGTGAACAACCCATCCCAGGGCTTGTCATGCTGAGCGAAGCGAAGAATCCCATCGTACGCACAACTAGGATCCCGCTGGCACACAGGAGGGCAGGTTGCTCAGGCAAGAAAAGACGAACTCCAAAAGATGTGACACTCTGCTGTGAGTCTGATAAAATCAAGCTTGCGATTATTCTGAAAATCATTTAGAAAATATTACAGCAATCAAAGGATCTCTTCATGGAAACATCCCCCAAAAACCTGCTTGACCAGACCAAACCCGCCCGCCGCGCGCGTCATGCCTGGTACTTCTACGATTTTGGCAACTCCGCCTACGCCGCTATTGTTCTGCTGGCAGTCTACTCGGCGTACTTCAAAAACGCGGTGGTCGGCGGCGCGGAAGGCACCCGCCTGTGGGGCTGGTCAGTCGGTATTGCCGCCGTGCTGGTCGCCCTGATTTCCCCGGTGCTCGGCAGCATCGCCGACTTTTCGCGCTCCAAGAAGCGCTTGCTTTTTATCTTCACCACCATCGCGGTCATCTTTACCGGGCTCTTGTTCTTCGTGCGCCCGGGCGATGTCTTGATTGGCATGCTGTTCTTCATCCTGGCGGAAATTGGCTACCGCGGAGCGCAAGTCTTCTACGACGCGCTACTGGTGGACGTCTCCACCCCTAAGACAATCGGCTACATCTCCGGCAAAGGCTGGGCGGTTGGGATGCTTGGCGGCGTGGCCTGCCTGATCATCGTGCTGGTGCCTATGCAGCTTATTGGCAATAGCTTCATCCCCTACACCTTCCTCATCACCGCGCTGTTCTTCCTGCTTTCCTCAATCCCCACCTTCCTGCACGTGCGCGAGATTACAGAACCAGAAGTCATCCCCGCGGGAGAAACCGTGTTCGGGCTCGCCTTCAAAAAGCTGGGGAACACTTTCCGCGAGATTAAGCACTACCGGGAATTCATCAAGTACATGGTGGCTTTCCTGATTTATCACGACGGCATCATGATGTTGATGGATTTTGCCGCAATCATCGGCGCGACCCTGTTCGGAATGGGGCAGGTACAGTTGATTCTTTTTGTAATCATCATCCAAATTACTGGAGCTGCCGGCGCGCTGCTATTCGGCAGAATTTCGGACAAGCAAAGCAGCAAGCAAGCCATCATTTTTTCGCTGTTAATTCTGATCGCCTCCCTCGCAGGACTCTTTTTCATCAAGAATATGGTGATGTTCTTCGTCATCGGCGGTTTGGCCGGCTTCTCCCTTTCCGGGGCGCAGGCAGTCAGCCGCACGATGGTCAGCCAGTTGGCGCCGGTTGGCAAAACCACCGAGTTTTACGGCTTCCTCTCGGTCGCGGGGCGCACCTCCACGTTCGTGGGGCCCTTTGTCTTCAGCACGGTCTCGTATCGCGCGCACAATCTCTACCTCGCCAGAGGCCTGAGCGATTTGGCCGCCGAACAGGCTGGTCTATATTGGGCAGTCGGGTCCATCCTTGTATTCCTGTTGGTTGGCATGGTGGTTTTGCTGACTGTGAGAAAAGTGACCGCCAGCGAACCAATTCAATACTGATCCGCGCAAAACTTATAAGGAGCGCACAATGAAAATTTTGATTTCAGGCGGAGCCGGATACATCGGCAGCACGATTGCCTCGGTCTTGGAAGATAACGGTCATACGCCAATCATCCTGGACTCCCTGGTAACCGGCCGGCGCGAGTTCACGCGCGGGCGCGCCTTCTACGAGGCGGACATTGCCGACCGCGCCATGGTGCGCCAGGTCTTTTCAGAGCACCCGGATATTTTCGCGACCATTCACTGCGCCGCCCTCATCGTCGTGCCGGAATCCGTCGCCCGCCCGTTCGATTATTACCGCGATAACGTGGTCAAGTCGATGACCTTTTTTAAGCTCCTGAGCGAACTGGGTTACCCGCGCGTGGTGTTCAGTTCCTCGGCCGCAATTTATGACGTTGTGCCCGGCTTCATGGTCACGGAGGAATCTCCTCTGCGCCCGCTCAGCCCTTACGCCCGCACCAAGTACATGATGGAAATGGTCCTGAAGGACTTTTCGCACGCTTATAACCTAAAAGCCATCGCGCTGCGCTATTTCAACCCCATCGGCGCGGACCCCCAGATGCGCAGCGGCATGCACATCAAGAACCCCTCGCATGTGTTGGGCAAGCTGGTGCAAGTCGCCCTCGGGCAGGATTCCGTCTTCTATCTCACTGGCGTGGACTGGCCTACGCGCGATGGCTACGGCATCCGCGATTACATTCACGTCTGGGACCTTGCCCGGGCGCACCTGAACGCGGTGGAGCGTTTCGACCAGGTGATTGCCGAAGCCTCGGAAGAAGAATCACAGTACTGCGTGATAAACCTCGGCACTGGCAAAGGCGTCACCGTGCGGGAATTGGTTTCCGCGTTCGAGCAGGTTTTTGGCCAGCGCGTGCCGGTTTCCATCCAGCCGCCCAGGCCGGGCGATGTGGCCGGGGCGTACGCCAACGCTGACAAAGCCGCCCGCCTTTTGGGCTGGAAAGCCGAACTGCCCATCACCCAGGGCATCTCGGACGCATTGAAGTGGGGTAAGGTGCGAGACAGCATCATACAGTGGTAACCCCGTGGCTCTTAGCGGCCCTACCGGGCAAGACATCGGAGACCTACCTGCCGATCATCACACGTTGACGATTTGATCAGCTCGAAATAACAAACAAGGACAGCCTTGAAGGCTGCCCTTGTTTGCTTGATGATAAGTCGTTTTCAGTTTAACGCGTTGGCAAACCCAATCGAGAAAATCGGTTTATCCCTGGTATCCCCGGTTGTCAGACCACTGCCGGGCCGAGCTTCCGCCACTTCGGCCTTTTGCCAGCCAACCCACCAGCACCCCAAACACAAAGCCGCCAATATGCGCCCAGAAAGCTGTGCCTCCCACATCCCCCGCGCCAATCGTCAGAACGCCGCTGAAAAGCTGCAGGATGAACCACA
>JAAZPN010000298.1 GCA_012797215.1 Chloroflexota bacterium
AAATTATGCATTTTCTACCTTCACCACATAAAATCCATGCTAACACGGAAATTATTATGTTAACCACCCTCTTGCATCGGACCCTAGTCAACGATCCCTTGAACATCGCGGGTTCTGTTCAGGCGGTCAGTTCCGCGATGAGCACTTCAAAGGCCACTTCGCCTGGCATGCCGCTGCTCTTCATGTCCTCATCTATTTGCAGCAGCCGCCCAAAAACATCCAACAGCTGCGCCATGCTGAAGCGCCGCGCCTGGCTTGTCAGTTTATCCGCGACGAATGGCAAAACGCGCAGCTCTTTTTCCACCTGTCGGCTGCTGCCGCCTTCGTCCAGAATCTCCCGCGCCTGGATGAGCAAACGAAACTGGCGGTAAATCATGCCCGAAAGCTCAATGATCTCGCTCTTTTCGCTTAGAATTCGGAACTGCGCCATAGCCTTCGGGCCATTGCGCTCTCCCAGCGCGTCGACCAGGTTGAAAATATTGCCTTCCTGTTCCTGTGAGGTCAGCAAAACCACGTCCTGGGTGGTGACTGCCCGCTCGCTGTTCACGTAGGTGAGCAATTTGTCCACCTCTTGCTTGGCGCGCAGGGTGTTGTTGCCAACATAACTTGCCAGCAGGTGGGCGGCATCCGTGCGGAATTCGCCGCCCGCTTCGCGCGCGTGTTTCGCGATCCAGGCGGGCATGTCCGCGTCTTCAGGCAGCGCGCAGTCAATCAGATGCCCAATTTCAGGTCGCTCCCCAAGCCATTCAAGCAGCCAGGCATACGCGCGCGTGTTTTCCCAAAACTTTTCACCCCGTCGGGATGACTGCGAGTCTTCGATTACCAGGACCAACGCGGAGCTGTCCGGTAAATTTTCTAGAATGTCCAGCAATTTCGCGCGTTCGGCGGGATTAAGTCTGGCAAGAATCGGGCGGGCTTTTTGGACGACCACCAATCTGCGTTCCGCCAGGAATGGCATGGTCAGGCAGTCGGCTCGCAGGGCTTCCAGGTTCAGAGTTTCGCTATCCAACAGGGTAGTGTTCATCTCCACCATTTGCGGGTCGCCCAAGCTGGCCTTAAATTCGGTGAGCAATGCCTGAACGCGCGTTAGGTCATCGCCGCGCAGCAGGGTGAGCCTGGGTAAATCCGCCATAACCGCTCTTACTCCCCCGTGTTGATTTTGTGCAAAAAGTTTTCGCGAAAACGCGTGGTCGCGACCCGCGTAACACGCTGCCCGCCCTGCTCCGCGCTGGTGGTCAGCGTTTTTTGCAGCAGCGGACCCAGGGGACGAGCGAGGAAGAAAACAGGCACCGCGGTGAACAGCGCGAAAATGAATTGTGGGAGCCTGGGTTTTTTGGAGCCGCTGCTGGCCCACAGCGCCAGCCAGGCTGCCGTGCCTGCCGCGAGCGCGGGAGCCGCAAGGTTGGTGCCGCAGTGCGGATGGATGGCGAGCTGGCTTTCACCGGCTTTCAAGCGTTTTTCTGCTTCCAGGGCGGCTTCCGTCACTATTTCTGTCGGCAGGTCGGCGATAAGCAGGAAACCTTGGCGGTTGGAAAGCCCTGCCAGCGGAAGCCCCTGAAACTTTTCAGCCAATACCTGCATGGTGGCATGCTCCAGGGCGTGATTCCGCCGCACGGCGCCAATAAACGGCATTCTGTCCAAAAATGAAGCTGTCATCGCGATTAGCCTTTCATTTATTATTGGTTTCTTCAAATAAAGCGGCAGCGAGCGCGTCCCGCAGAGAGCGGCACTCAATGACTTCAATGCCGCCAGGCCAGGGTTCGTTAGAACGCAAACGGCGTGGGATGACCGCGCGCTTGAAGCCCAGCCGGGCGGCTTCGCGCAGGCGCGCGGGCATTTGGCTGACCATGCGCAGCTCGCCAGAAAGTCCAATTTCGCCAATGAGCACCGTATCCGCGCGTAAAGGGATATCTTTGATGGATGAGGCAATAGCGGCGGCGCTTGCCAGGTCGGCAGCTGGCTCGGAGACGCGCAGCCCGCTGACTACGTTGGCGAAAATATCTTGTTCACCCAGGCGCAGGCCAAGCCGGCGGGTGAGCACTGCCGAGATTAATAGCAGCCGGTTGATGTCCACGCCGTTGGCGTTCCGGCGCGGATTGCCAAAGCTGGTTTGCGTAGTGAGCCCCTGGATTTCCACCAGCAGGGGGCGCGTTCCTTCCATGGTAACGGCAACAGCAGAACCGGGCGCGTTAATCAGACGCTCCGCCAGGAATATCTCTGATGGGTTGCTGACTTCCACCATGCCCTTCTCCTGCATCTCAAAAACGCCAACCTCCGATGTTGCTCCAAAACGGTTCTTGACCGAGCGCAGCAAGCGGTAGGACTGAAACTGTTCGCCTTCCAGGTAGAGCACCGTATCCACGATATGCTCCAATACGCGCGGGCCGGCGATGGTGCCTTCTTTGGTCACGTGGCCAATCAGGAAAATGGAGATTCCGCTGGATTTGGCCAGCTCGCGCAAACGCGCGGCGCATTCGCGCACCTGGGAGATAGAGCCGGCGGAGGATTCCATTTCCGGCAGGGTCATGGTCTGGATGGAATCAATCACCACCAGCGTGGGTTTAACACTCTGGATGTGTGAAAATACCAACGCAAGGTTTGTCTCGGTAACTAAATACAAGTTTTTGGGCAGGGCGGCTTCTCCGGCCGCGTTTTTCACTGCCAGGCGGTTAGCGCGCATTTTCACCTGGCGTTCCGACTCCTCGCCGGAGACGTAGAGCACAACATTTTGTTCGGCCAGTTCCATTGCCATTTGCAGGGTGAGCGTAGATTTGCCGATGCCTGGGTCTCCGCCGATCAGCACAACCGAGCCGGGTACGATACCGCCGCCCAAAACCCTGGCAAATTCCTGCATGCGCACCGGCACGCGTTCTTCGCGCTCGCCTTCGATATCTGCCAGGCGGCGCGGTTGGGAGGTGGCATTCAGCCCGCGCACCGCGCGGGCTGAATGATTGCTTTCTGGTTCAACAACTTCCTCGACCATGCTGTCCCAACTGTCACAGGCAGGGCAGCGCCCGAATGCCTGAGAACTGACTTTTCCGCAGACCTGACAGACATAGCGCGAGTATGCTTTAGCCATCGATGTTACGCTCCCACCACTTCCGGATTATCCGGTTGGTCTTGCCTCTCACGACGTGTGAGGACGATTTTTTTGATTTTATCCCCATCAGCGTCCAGGCTTTCTTCCAAATCCACCAGAATGCTGTCCCCATTGGTGAACGTACGAGCCAAGAGCGCGTCTGAGAGGGGTTCTTCCACCAGCTGTTCAATCACGCGCCGTACAGGACGGGCGCCCATCTCGGGGTCAAAGCCTTCATCCGCCAAAAAGTCCAGCGCGGCTTCGCTGCCCTGCAGGGTCAGGTCGTATTCTTCAAGGCGCTCCGAAACTTTGCGCAGCTCGAGGCTGACAATCTCTCGAATGTCAGCGTGATTAAGCGCGCGGAAGACCACCACGGAGTCCAATCGGTTCACAAATTCCGGTCTGAAGTTGCGCTTAAGCGCTTCCATCAGCTTCTTTTTCATGTCGGCGTAGCTGGATTGTTCTTCCAGCGCACTGTCCACGTCCAGCGAAAAACCGAGCGAAGACTGGCGTTTGATTAGGTCCGCGCCGATATTGGAGGTCATGATGATAATCGCGTTGCGGAAATCAACCTTGCGTCCCTTCGCGTCGGAGAGGTGACCCTCTTCCATTATCTGCAGAAGCAACTGCAGCGCTTCGGGGTGGGCTTTTTCGACTTCGTCAAACACGACGATGCTGTAAGGCTTGCGGCGCAGCGCTTCGGTCAGCTGCCCGGCTTCTTCGTAACCAACATAACCCGGAGGCGCCCCAACCAGTCTGCTGATGGTATGCCGTTCCATAAACTCGGACATGTCAATCTGTATCAGAGCTTCTTCGCTGCCGAACAGGATTTCGGCTAAAGCTTTGGTCAGCTGCGTTTTTCCAACGCCCGTGGGGCCCAGAAACATGAATGAGCCGACTGGTCGATGGGGATTCTTAAGCCCCGCCCGCGCCCGGCGTACCGCCTTGGCAACGGTTTCAATGGCTTCTTGCTGCCCGATGATGTGTTGGGAAAGTTCCGCTTCCATGTTGAGCAGCCGGGCGGATTCTTCGGTCGCGATTTGCGTCAGCGGAATGCCAGTCCACATGGAGATAACCTCGCTGATGTCCTCAGCGCTTACCGTGGGCGCGGATTCGCGGTCCCAACTTGCCTGCATCGCCTGCAGCTTTTCTTCCAACCCGGACTGCCTGGCCAGCAAATTCTGTACCGCGTCATTATCCTCAGCCGCGCGGGCGCCTTTCAGGTCCTTGCGGAGTTCGCGCAGCTCGTTCATCAGGTCCTTGCTGCTGACAGCGGACTCGCTTTTGTACATGCGCACGCGCGAGGACGCCTCATCCACCAGGTCGATGGCTTTATCCGGTAAAAAGCGGTCGGTCACGTAGCGGGAGGAGAGCTTGGCGGCGGCTTCCAGGGCTTCATCCGAGATATGAAGGCGGTGGTGCTCCTCATAGTTCGGGCGCAGGCCTTTTAGAATCTCAATCGTTTCATCCAGCGAGGGCTGGTCCACCACGATGGGCTGGAAGCGGCGTTCGAGCGCGGCGTCGCTTTCGATGTTTTTGCGGTATTCGTTCAGCGTGGTCGCGCCAATTACCTGAAGTTCCCCACGTGAGAGGGCGGGTTTGAGGATGTTAGCCGCGTCTACCGATGAGCCGGAGGAACCAGCCCCTACTAGCATGTGCAGTTCGTCAATAAACACGATCGCGCCGGAGCTTTTCAGCTCATCGATTACACGTTTCAGCCGTTCCTCGAATTGACCGCGATACATGGTACCTGCCACCAGCGAGCCGACGTCCAGCTGCAGCACGCGTTTATTCAGCAGCAGACCGGGCACATCGCCTTCGATGATGCGCTGCGCCAGGCCTTCGACTATGGCGGTTTTACCCACGCCGGGTTCACCAATCAGCGCAGGGTTGTTTTTGGTGCGGCGCGCCAGAATTTGGATGACCCGCTCGATTTCTTTCTTGCGCCCGATAACGGGGTCCAGCTTGCCCTCATCCGCCAATGCGGTCAGGTCAGTTGCAAGCTGGTCCACCAACGGCGTTTTGCCGCTTTCTTTTTCCCTTCGGCGGGAAGAAGGGCGGCCCGCGCTGCCGGGGCTTTGTTCAAAGTTGGGTGGAGGCGCCTGGGAAGTGTCTTCTTCGCTGTCCTGCCGGGTTTCTGAAATCACTCTGCGGGTCTGCCGGCGAATTTGTTCAGGGGTGACGCCCAGACCTTCCAACACCTTCATGCCCTCGCAGATAGGGTAGCGGGCGATGGCCAGCAGCAGGTGCTCCGTGCCAACCGTGGTTTGACCGCTGTCTTTGGCTTCTTCCAAGGCAAGTTCCAACACGCGCTGGGTATCACCGCCCAGCACCATATCCCCGGATTGGTTTCCAATGCCGGTT
>JAAZPN010000299.1 GCA_012797215.1 Chloroflexota bacterium
CAGCCGCTGTTTGGCAGTCAGGGCACCCGCAGCGTGGAGGATAAACTTGGCGAGCACATAATCCTGGAATATTTTTCCGAGGGTTCTGTGAGCGGAGTTGGAAATGACTTGTGGCAGCCTGCGCAGATTGCCGGTGGGAGACCGTTCAATCCACCCAAGCCGTTGGTTAAGAAACTGGACCACAGCATTGTGGAAGAGGAACGCGCACGCCTGGGGCAGAAAGCCGCCTAATACGATTGCGGTGCCACAGGAAAGCGGTCGAGGAACCAGGGCAGTAACTTCAAAAGCTTTGCCATGATTTCAGCTGCGCGTTCCCGCCACAGCTCTACATTTTGATAAGCCTCGGCCTTATCCTTGCCGACTAAATCACTAACGCCCCGCAGAACAAGCCAGGGCGTTTTGTTTTTTGCGGCGGTCCAGGCAAAAGAAGCTGATTCCCAGTCAGCGGCAGGAGCTTGGAAATTATCCACGAGCAGGTCAAAGTTTTGGGTCTGGATATCCTGGTCCGCGGAGACTATCCGGGCTTTCCGTACGCCCGGCGGCAGCGCTGCTGGCAGCCAGCTTAGGTCTGATTGGGTTCGGTAATGTTCTATTGCAGCCGAATAATCCGACATTCCTTCCACGATATCGTACAGCGCGGTTTCTTCCGCAAGCAGGATTTCGCCTACTTCTGCATGCCCTACCAACCCTCCGCAGGTGCCAAGGTTAAGGATTAGTTGGGGATGATAGCGGTCGATGAGATATTGACAGGACGCCGTGCTTGCAGTTTTCCCCCAACCCCCATGCGCGAACAGCACGGGGTGGCCCCCGAGATTCGCGGAGAACTTCTGCCCAAAGGGCGTCACTCCAACGTCCTGTGGTAGGAGGCATTCCAGAACGGGTTTCCATTCTGAATTTGCAGAAACAAGGACCACAAATGGGTAATTGGAGTTCATAAAGTAGTTTTTAGACGGTTTTTTTGCCCACAGAAGCCATGTAAATCACAAATTGCTGGCGTCCATCCAATCCTAACGCAGCGTTCACGGCTTCATCCTCAAAAGCTCCAATTGCGCAAACGCCACAGCCAATGCTTTCAGCTGCCAAATGGAGGTTCTGGCAAACATGCCCGGCGTCCAAAAATAAGTACCGGTATGCGCGCGCGCCGTAACGAAAGCTGGTTCGGTAAGGCAGGGCTGTCCAGATGAAGTTGACAGCGGCGCTCAGAACCTGTGCCTGATTTCCCGTCGAAGCTCCGATCTGGTCCAGCAGTTCCGTTCCCAATACCAAAGGCAGCAGCGCGCGGCGGTGCGCGATAAAGTGATAGACGCCAGGCTCAAGGTCTTGCACGCGCCGGACAGCGAGCAAAGTTTCAAAAGGATGACGCGCGCCGGCTGATGGAGACGTACGCAGTGACATCCCTGTTTTTTCAGAAACCTTTTTTACGCCCTGCGTTAGCCACAACAGAAGGGATAATTCCTCCAGACTCAAAGCCGCGTCTTCATCGTAGCGGCGGACTGAACGGCGCTGTTCAATAACTTCTCTCAGATCCGCGTGTCCCAGATCGTTAATGGCTGGGTCAGGAAGCGCGACAAGCTCACACTCGGCGGGAGTTTCAGGCAGGTATTCCGGGAATGGCTGGCCTTGTTTTTCGGGTGTTGGACCCATGCGGCTGTAACAAGAGTTCAGGACGAATTCCGCGCCAACCTGGTCAAATTGCTGCATGGCCGTCTGCCTTAGAAACGAACCAGCGACAAAACCATGGCCAAGATGATGGTAAGCGCAAGAACGGCCATGACAATCCGTGATGTATTTGCTTGTGAATGTTTTTTTGCCATACTACTCCAATTGAGCTTTGATTTGATGGGCAAGCTCCAGACTGATGCCCTTGATGCCTGCGATTTCTTCCGGTTTAGCAGCCAGGATTGCTTCTATGGAGCCAAATCGCAAGATGAGCTCTTTGCGACGAGCCGGACCCAGCCCGGAAATTGTGTCCAGGCGGGACATCAAGCCGATTTTACCACGTCGATTGCGGTGAGCCGTGATTGCGAAACGATGCGCTTCGTCGCGAATGCGTTGGATAAGATAAAGACCCTGGGAGCGCTCTTCCAAGCGGACCGAGTCGCTCTGACCTGGCAAAAACAGCTCTTCTTCCTGCTTGGCAAGCCCGACAATTGCAAAACGGTCCTGCAAATCCTGTTCGTTGATGACCTTAAGCGCGCGGCCTAACTGACCTTTACCGCCGTCGACAATAAGCAGGTCTGGCAGGATGCTGAACGACAAGTCAGGAGTTTTGCCTGGCAGGTCCTTTTCCGCCTGGGCGCTGTGGTAGTGGCTGAAACGCCGGCGCAATACTTCTTCCATGGAAGCGAAGTCGTCCGGACCTTCAACATTGCGGATGTTGAAACGCCTATAGAGCTTCTTATTGGCAACACCCTGTTCGAAAACCACCATGCTACCTACGCTTGCGGTGCCCATAGTGTTGGAGATGTCGTAGCATTCAATTCGGTTTGGGGGTTCGGGGAGTTTGAGGGCGGCTTGCAGCTCCGCGAGCGCCTGATGCTGACGGTCTTTGTCGGCCTTCCAGCGTGTTTCCAACGCTTTCAAAGTCTCGACCGCGTTTTCTGTCGCCATATCCACCAGGCTTTTGTTCTTGCCGCGCTTGGGTACCTGAATCTCGATTTTCTCACCGCTACGACGCGTATTAAGCCATTCCTTGATGATACGCGCTTCTTCCACTTCGGCAGGAAGGAGCACGCGGTTTGGAATGAACGCGGCCTGGGAGTAAAACTGCTTGATGAATTCCTTCAGGATGGCTTCATTTCTTTCATCCTCTGTGCCTTCCAGGATGAAATACTCACGGCCAATCAGTTTTCCGGAACGGACGAAGAAAATTTGGACGCAAGCTTCTCCGTTCATGCGAGCCAGCGCGATGATGTCAGTGTCCTTCTGATTATCTGAAATAATTTTTTGGCGTTCCACCACATGTTCGATGCTTTGAATCTGGTCGCGGAGAGCCGCAGCGCGCTCGTAATTCATTTCTTCGGAGGCGGCGAGCATCTCTTCTTGTAAGCGTTTCACAACCGGTTCTGTTCGGCCTTCCAGGAATTTGCTCAGGTCATCGATCATTTGGCGGTACGAAGCTTTATCTATCGCGCCGATACATGGGCCAGAGCAAAGTTTGATGTCGTAGTACAAACACGGCCGCGCGTCTTTCCCGGTAATTTCCCGGGCGCAGGTGAGGTAGGGGAAAATTTTTCTGAGGATGTCCAGCGTCTGGTGCACCGCCCACACCGAAGTGTATGGGCCGAAGTAGCGCGAGCCATCTTCAACCATCAAGCGGGTAATCGTCAGCTTGGGAAAATCATCTCCCCAATGGATTTTGATATAGGGATAACGCTTATCGTCCTTCAGGCGCACGTTGTAATAAGGACGGTGCTCCTTGATCAGGTTCATCTCAAGAATGAGAGCCTCGAGCTCTGAATTGACCACAATAATGTCAATATCCGCAATCTTTTTCACCATCTGCCTAGTCTTGAAGGCATGGTCAGCGGATTCGTGGAAGTAGGAACGCACGCGGCTTTTCAGGTTGATGGCTTTGCCTACATAGATGATCGTGCCCCCGGAGTCTTTCATCAGGTAGCAGCCGGGTTTATCAGGCAGAGTATTCAGGATGCCGGAGATGTGTTCAGAGATTTCCATGACAGGTCTATTTTAACTGAAATATTGAGGCCTGCTTTCGCGCCGTGCTGCGAGAAGGTATAATTCCCGCAGGGAGAACGAAATGACTATTCGCATTCTTTCGGAAACCATTGCTTCCCAAATTGCCGCGGGTGAAGTAGTTGAGCGACCTGCGTCCGCCGTCAAGGAGTTAATTGAAAACGCGATTGACGCCTCGGCTACTGCAATCGCTATTGAGACAAGCGAAGCAGGCAAACGTTTGATTATGGTGACTGACGACGGCGCGGGTATTCCAGCCGAAGAACTTCCCCTGGCCATGTCCCGGCACGCCACAAGCAAACTGCAATCCGCTGAAGACCTGTTTGAAATCCACACGCTTGGTTTTCGGGGAGAAGCGCTGGCATCCATTGGTTCAGTTTCCCGACTGACACTCACTTCGAAACCCGAGCAGCAGCTGGCAGCATATCGCATTAGCATGGACGGCGGGTTTATCGGGCAGGCTGGCTCTGTTCCGGCTCCAACCGGCAGTGAGGTGCGCGTAGAGGATTTATTCTTCAATGTTCCCGCCCGCATGAAATTCCTGAAATCCGACAGCACCGAAAATCGGCAGATTACGGGGCTGGTGACACGTTACGCGCTGGCATATCCACAAATCCGCTGGAGCCTTACGATGGACCAACGCCTGGTATTCAGAACGAGCGGCAGCGGCAATCAAATGGAGATTCTGCAGGAGCTTTTTGGCGCGCAGGATAGCAAACAACTTCTGCCAATCACGTTTTCTGAGCGTGAAATAAGCATCAACGGATTTGTCAGCAATCTTTCACTCAACCGCTCGAATCGCAAAGATATCACCTTTTTTGTCAATGGTCGTTGGGTGCAGGACGCGGCGCTGACCGCGGCAGTCATCAAAGCCTATAACACCTTGCTGATGGTGGGGCGTTATCCTGTTGCTGTTTTGTTTATCGAACTCCCGGCCAGACAGGTGGATGTGAATGTCCATCCTTCCAAAGCGGAAGTGCGCTTTCGCGACGCGGATCAGGTCTTTAGCGCGCTTCAACGGGCTATCCGGCGCGGTCTGCTGGCGTTTTCTCCGATTCCTGAGCTTAATGCTACGAACCTGTGGGGGAGGCAGGCGGCGCTCGGGGAAAATGAGCGCGAATTGGGGCAGCCAGGCGTGGGGGACTCGTGGACACAACCAGGAGCTGCCCAGGTGCCGCAGCGAGAGCAAAACTACCTCCCAATAGAGCGCTTACCGCTGTTGCGTCTAATTGGGCAGGTAGCCGCCACATACCTGATAGCGGAAGGGCCGGACGGTTTGTACCTGATTGATCAGCATGCCGCGCATGAGCGCGTGCTCTTTGACCAGCTCATGGCGCAATATCACGCCGCGGCTGTACCGACGCAGGCGCTGGTTCAGCCAGTCTCCGTGGCGTTTCCGGCTGAAAAAGCGCAAACCCTTGCACAGCAACTGCCGGCTTTGCGCGAATTGGGTTTTGAGGTGGAAGAATTTGGACCCAACGCCTTCCTGGTTCGGTCTGTACCCGCTGTTTTCTCGGCGGGGGATCCGAAGGCTGTGCTTCAAGCGTTGGTGGAAGACTTTGAGGAAGATGAAGAGCCGCTGGCCGCCGAAATCGAAGCAAAGATTGCTGGAAGAGTGTGTAAACGACTGGCGGTGAAGGCTGGCAAAGTGCTCTCGGAAAGCGAACAAAAAGCGCTGCTGCTGAACCTGGAAGCAAGCCAATCTCCGCGCACCTGCCCGCATGGACGGCCGACGATGATCCACCTCAGCGCTGCGCTGTTGGAACGGCAATTTGGGCGGACGGGCGCGATTTGAGAAAATCAATTGCGCAAAATAAAAAAATATGGGTTTTGCCTACCTTCTTGGAGAAGGTTACCTTCAGAATTTGCGTTTAAATAATTGATAAGTCGGGAAGTATTTGAACATTTTTTGAACATTTTTTGAACATTTTTTGGCTTGCCTGAAAAACCAGAAATGGTATAATACCAATCCTGCGGGGCGTGGCTCAGCCCGGATAGAGCGCACGGTTCGGGACCGTGAGGTCGGCGGTCCAAATCCGCCCGCCCCGACAGCAGAACCTTCCAGAGATGGAGGGTTCTTTTTTATATAAGTTATAGGTTCGGGACCGAGCCCTTGACAGGGTGCTGCGCGAAGGTCGGCGGTCCAAATCCGCCCGCCCCGACAGCAGAACCTTCCAGAGATGGA
>JAAZPN010000300.1 GCA_012797215.1 Chloroflexota bacterium
CGGCATTCTCGGCTCTGAACCCGAGCTTTTTGTGGTTTCTGCCAAGCTGGGGCAAAAAGCGCTGCTGCAAGAAAATATTGACCATAAGACAGCCATGCGCGCGGAAAGCGGCATGGACGCGCTGGAAACGTATATCACCGAAAAGCTGGACGACCGCGCCAGGTTGGGCTTGAAGCTGAACAGCCCGCTGGGAGTGGCTGAAAACGTGCTCCGGAAGGCGCAGGAGCTGAACCAGGAGCAAGCAAAGGAACTGGAAGCTGACACGCGCTTGGTGGCGGACCTGGAGGGGATGCTGGGCGCTTACGATAAGGCGCTGCAATCCGAAACTGCGCCGCGCCTTGCGGAGGTCGAAAATGTGCTGCAGCGCTTTGAAACGCGCGGGCAGGATTTCTTTGATAATACGCTGCGCCTGACCAATATCGGCAACCTGACCAAGAGCGACAAAATCAAGGCGAAGTTTGAGCAGGAAGTTCTCGCCGAAGTCCCGCAGGAAATTGACGAAAAAGTGCGCGGCATGATTGATTGGCTGGTGGATAAAGACCTGAACGTCTGGTATCAGGTGATGGGCGCGCTGGAACGACGGCAGGCGGCCGACCGGGCCAACCTGGATGGCTCGCACCTGAGCGCCCAGGCGGAGCGGCGCAAGGATTTGATGGAAAGCGTCGGGCAGACCATTCGCGGGATTGTGAACAGCTACAACCGCAAGAAGGAAGCAGAGGAGCTGAGCGCTTTTGTGGAAGGCGCGGTGGCGCAGACCGCTCTCTTTGAGGTTGGCGCGGTTGGTCTGGGAGCGTTGGTGGCTACGGCGCTGTTTTCCTCCGCGATGGATGTGACTGGCATTGTCGCGGCGGGCACGCTTGCGATTTTGGGCTTATTTGTTATTCCCTACAAACGCAAGCAGGTGAAGCAAAGTTTTAAAGAAAAAATGGAAGAACTGCGCGCTAACCTGATGAGTACTTTATCCGGGACCTTCAGCCGGGAATCGGAGTTGGCAATCAGAAGGTTGAACGATAAAATATCGCCTTACACCGCGGAAGTGCTTGCCGACCAGGAGAAAATCAGCTCCGACGCAAGCAGTCTCTCCGGGTTAGAAACTTTACTCAAGGAGACGCGGGACGCGATTCAAAAGGTCCTGTAGATACGCAATCATGAAGTTCCAAAGAAACAGTAAATATCGAGTGCTCGTTTTGTTAATCTGCGCGCTCATCATCAGCGCGTGTGCCGCTCCAACCGCTCAACCGACCGCGGATACGCCCGAAATGGGAACTCTGTTGGACCTTGAGGCAAAAGGTTCGGTATTTGAGGTAATCCAGGGCGGTTACCGCTTTGAGGCGCCGTACGGGAGCGATGTCAGCATCGCTGCCTCTGGAACGCTCATCAGCGCGCTGGATTCCTCATTGCTCTTTTCGCTCAACGGCATCAATGAAATGAGCGCCGAGAAATCGGATGAAGAAATTCTTGAGACCTTGCTAAAGTCGCTTTTTAGTGGAGAACAAAGCAGCTACAAGAAATCCAACATAATCAGCGCATCTCTGGAGGGGTATGAAGGGGCCGCATACGATTTCACCGGTAAATTCTTGGGTTCCCAGGTGGAAGGCCGCGCTCTGGTAGTTAAGCCGGAAGCTAAGCGCTATGTTTCGATCCTTGGCATGGCAATCGTGGAAGAAAACCAAGCGCTCTGGGCCACCACCGGCAAAGAAGCCTTCAATTATTTGCTCTCACGGTTTCGGATTTTGCCGGCCGAAGCGCTAAAAACCGCGGTGGTATGTCCGGTTTCGCCCAACGCCGCTTATGGATTTTCCCCGGAAGAGGCGGTGAAAGTGGGCGGTGGTTTGCTGAGCGGGCCCTTGCGCGAACGGGCTTACCTGGACAACCTGCTGGCGAGCAGCGGCGCGCCAATCAGTTATACGTGGGCGCGCTCCGTCGAGACCCCGGATGGCATTGTGGATGAATACACGCTGACCGTTAACGGAAAAGAGGTCACGCTGTACCTGGACCAGTATTCCTACGGCGTTATCAACGCGCCGCGGGGTTTTGGCTGCATGGGAGCTTTCCCGATAAGCGAGCCGTGAACCAGGGGCACGAAACAACCATTTCCCCAGGGCGGTTCTGAAAAGGATGACTTATGAAAGCACAACGGCTGTCGCGTCGAATAATTTACGAAAGCGAATGGGTCAATCTTTATCTGGATAATATTCGTCTCCCGAATGGCAGGGTAATCAACCCGTTCCATCTACTGGATTTTCCGCGTCCCGCTGTGACGGCCTTGGTAGAGGATGTGAACAGGCAGCTTATTCTATGCCGGATTTACAGGTACACCACCGATACAGAAGATTGGGAGCTGCCCGCGGGCGGCGTGGAAAATGGGGAGGGGGTTCTGGCAGCAGCTCGTCGTGAGGTGTGGGAGGAAACCGGTTACGAAAGTGATGAGCACTCGCTGCTGTACAGTTATTATCCGCAAAACGGCCTGGGCAACAAGCTCTTTCACGTGGTTCGGTGCCGCGCCCAACAAAAAACCGGGCAGCCGGACCCGGCGGAGGTAGGAGAAACACGCTGGTTCAGCCGTCAGGAATTGGAAGGAATGCTTTCTGATCACTATTTCAAGGATGGTTTCACCCTCACCGCGCTGCTTTTATGGTTGCGCTCTTAACCCAGCCCGCAAAGAGGAAGCTGGTCTACAAGCTCCGAAACACCGCAATCCATTAGGAGAATGAATGACTAAGGCGCTGTCCGCGGTCATTTGCAGGTCTTGCATGCAAGCGCTCTAGCTTGTGATGCCAGGAAGGTCGAGCAAGCTTTTTCAAGCGCAATCGCTCACGCGGGAAATCAAACAGGCGCGCTTATTACTCAAGCGCGCCTGTGCTATTCCCTCAAAACAGAACAATTCAATCGCTGCTGACCAGCGTGCCGATTGGCTCACCCATAATTCCGCGGATAAGCGCTTCTGGTTCCCACAGGTTGAGGACAAGGATGGGAATATCATTCTCCATGCAGAGCGTCACTGCCGTGGTATCCATCACGCTCAGTCGGCGGCTGACCGTTTCCATGTAGCTGAGCCTTTCAAATTTCACGGCGTCGGGGTGGGTTTTGGGATCGCTGTCGTAAACGCCGTCCACCTTGGTGGCTTTGATGACCACTTCCGCGCCGATTTCCGTCGCGCGCAAAGCGGCGGCGGTGTCTGTAGAAAAGAATGGATTGCCGGTTCCACCGCCAAAGATGACCACGCGGCCTTTTTCCAGGTGCCGGATGGCGCGCCTGCGTATGTATGGTTCGGCGACCGTCGGCATTTCTATGGCAGATTGGACGCGGGTGATAACATCAACGCGTTCCAGCGCGTCCATCAGGGCTAGCGCGTTGATGACGGTAGCGAGCATGCCCATGTAGTCCGCGGTCGCGCGGTCCATGCCGCGGTTTTCGCCGGTGGCTCCGCGCCAAAGGTTGCCTGCGCCGATCACGATGGCCACATCCACGCCTAAGGCGTGCACGCGTTTTACCAGGTTGGCGATGTGTGCCGCCTCGTTGGGGTCAATCCCGAAACCAGAAGCGCCTGCCAGTGACTCGCCGGAGAGTTTCAATAAGATCCTTTGGTATTTGGGTGCTGTGCTTTGCTCGGTCATGCTGCCTCCTTGCTGCTAAAAATAGAGCCAACTTTTGGTTGGCTCTTGTTCGTTGCTACTCAGCGGGTTCCTGCGGCTGGGTGGTTTCTCCCAGCGCCCAGCGCACAAAGCGCCGGACAATCAGGTTCTCACCCAGGGAACTGACTTTGTCGGTGATCAAGTCCGCCACAGTCTTGGATTCGTCGCGGATATATTTCTGATTCAGGAGGACTTTCTCGTCCTTGAATTTTCTCATGTAGCCATCCACAATCTTGGGGATGATGGCTTCGGGCTTGCCTTCAGCGCGCACGCGCTCGCTGACAGCTTTGGTTTCAGCTTCGATTACCTCGGCGGGAATGTCCGCTTCGGAGATGTAGGTCGGCTGCGCGGCGGCAATCTGCAGAGCGATTTCGTGCGCCAGTTCCTGGAAAGAAGCGGTCTTGGCTACAAAGTCGGTTTCGCAGTTGAGTTCCACCATCACGACCAGGCGGCCGTCGCTGTGGATGTAAACTTCCAGGCGTCCTTCGGAAGCAACGCGGTCAGCGCGCTTTTCAGCGGTTTTGAGGCCTTTTTCGCGCAGCTCGCCCATGGC
>JAAZPN010000301.1 GCA_012797215.1 Chloroflexota bacterium
AGCAAATCGCGGATATTCAGGTAATTCGCAAGCAGCAGCTTGGAATCAACCAGGTTGCGTCCGGATTTGATCACGTTCGTGTAAGTTTCACTTTTATCGGGCACCAAAACAAGCGCGCGTGAACCACCAGTCAGGGCGTTGACCGCCTTGCTGAAAAGGCTCGACTTGGGCTCGGCCAACGCGAGGTCGCTCACCAGCACAAGACCATTTTCCATTGCTTTCACGGTCAGCGCGGAGCGCAGCGCGGCGCGGCGCATTTTCTTGGGCATCAATTGGCTGTAGTCCCGCGGCTTGGGGGTGTGAACGCGGCCGCCACCGACCCATTGGGCGGAGATTGTGCTGCCTTGGCGGGCGCGGCCAGTACCTTTTTGGCGCCAGGGTTTGGCGCCGCCGCCGGCAACTTCACCGCGGCGTTTGGTGCTGTGTGTGCCAAGACGGGCGTTCGCCAGCTGACGCAGGTAAGCCTGGTTCATCAAATCCACATTCACTTTTGCCGCGAAGATTTCATCGGGCAATTCAACTGTGCTGGATTTTTCTCCTTGCAAGTTAAAAACATCTGCTTTCATGATAACTTTCTCCATTCATCACAAGCCGGCTACTGCTTGCGAGCCTCTTTGATGATTACCGTTCCACCTTTGGGGCCCGGAACAGAGCCGTGCACTGCGATCAAATTGCGTTCGGGGTCTACCAACGCCACGAGCACATTTGAGGAAGTGACCTGAGCATTGCCCATGTGGCCAGGACCGCGCTTTCCTTTGAAGACGCGTCCGGGGGTTGTCGTCGCGGCGGAGGAGCCGGGCGAGCGCTGCCGGTCGGACTGACCGTGCGTGCGGGGGCCGCCCGCGAAGCCGTGACGTTTCATGGCGCCGGCAAAACCTTTGCCTTTGCTGATGCCAACCACATCCACATGTTCGCCTTCTGCAAACACGGAAGCGTCGAGCTTATCGCCCGCGCTGACGCCATCCAATTTCTTGGTGCGGAACTCGCGCAAAACGCGAACCGGGGGCAGGTCATTGGTCTTAAGGTGACCAAGGTGCGCTTTGGTAAGACGCTTGGGTTTCACCTCGCCAAATGCCAGCTGTACAGCGTTGTATCCGTCTGTTTCCGCGGTCTTCACCTGGGAAACAAAACAAGGCCCAGCTTCGAGGAGCGTTACCGGCACCGCGGCGCCGTTCGCATCGAAGATCTGGGTCATACCGATCTTTCTTCCAATAAGCCCTTTAAACATTCTATTCTCCTGTTAGTATTCTTTCTTTGCGAGACTGTCAGCATGGGCAAGCTGCATCATCTCCGCGCGATTCAGTCAATCGACCCTGTGTAGCTCGTCTGCCCACGCGGGTGCGGATTCTTAAATCGCCTGTTAAGGTTGCCGAAAGGGCAACCTTTTATTTTTACCACAACCCTGCATTCTATGCAAGGGTTGAAGCGGTTTTCGTTGTAGAGATTCCCTCGGCGCGCGAATTACAGCGCCCTCGGCAACCTTAAATCTTAATCTCGATGTCCACGCCCGCGGGCAGGTTCAAGCGCATCAGCATGTCGATGGTCTTGGAATCAGGTTCCAGAACATCGATCAGGCGGTTGTGCGTCCGGATTTCAAAGTGCTCCTGAGAGTCCTTATCAATGAAGGTGGAACGGCGCACGGTATAGCGTTCGAGTTTGGTCGGCAGCGGAATCGGGCCAAGGACTTTGGCGCCGCTGCGTTCCGCCGTCTCCACAATCCGCTTCGCGGACTGGTCCAGAATGCGGTGGTCATAAGCTTTCAAACGAATTCGAATTTTTTGTTTTGCCATAATCTTCCTAATCAATTCTTAGTGTGTTGCTCTCGATAATCTCGCCCGCGCTGTCGCGCCGGCGTCTATCTTCCTTATTCTCAGTATGCCCGGCGGAGTTAAGCCAATCCCAGGATTTTCTTGCGCATGGCTTCGGACACCTGCGCGTAATGCTTGAATTCCATCGTAAACACGCCGCGCCCCTGGGTCGCGGAACGCAGCTCCGTGGCGTACCCAAACATCTCCGAAAGCGGGATCTCCGCGTGTATCATCTGGGCGTTGCCAAACTGGGATTCCATCCCCAGCACATTCCCCTTGCGCGCGTTCACCTGACCGATAACATCGCCGGTATATTCTTCCGGAACCGTGATTTCGACTTTCATAATCGGTTCCAACAGCACC
>JAAZPN010000302.1 GCA_012797215.1 Chloroflexota bacterium
GGTAATCCATTCCTGGTGAGCCCCCTGCTGCTCCTGGAAGACAGGTTGTTGACCCTGGAAGACCTGAAGGACCGACCCAGGTTTCCAGCAGACCATGTAGACTTTGGTCCTGCCATTATCTGGAAGAATACTATTCTCGACCGGGCTTACCACAACTTCTTGATGATGACCCGCCCATCAAAACTAAGTGGCGAATTTGATAAATTCCGCTCGGAAAATCGGGATTGGCTGGAGGACTATAGTCTCTTTATGGCCATCAAGGAAAGTCAGAATGGTGAACCCTGGAACCACTGGCCGCAGAAGTTGAAATTTCGAGTCCCAAGCGCGTTGGAAGACTTTAGGAATAATAACGGCTCGCGGGTAGAAAAGCATCAATTCAGTCAGTTTTTATTTTTCCGGCAGTGGGCAGCCTTGCGCCGGTACGCCCATGAACAGGGCATTCAAATCATTGGTGATATCCCATTCGTCATTGCGTTGGACAGCGCAGATGTATGGGCGAATCCAAAACTATTTCTGCTTGATGCTGAATTGAACCCGACGGTTGTGGCTGGCGTTCCACCCGATTATTTCTCCGCCGACGGGCAGCTTTGGGGCAACCCTTTGTATGATTGGCCAGTCCATCGTTCCAGCGGATACCAGTGGTGGAAAGACCGCATGTCCGCGGTTTTGGGTTTGGTTGATAAGATTCGGCTGGACCATTTCCGCGGTTTTGCTGCCGCCTGGAATGTTCCCTTTGGCAACACGACTGCTCGACAGGGTGAATGGGTAAAAGGTCCGGGCATCGAATTGTTTGATGAACTGAAACGCGCCTTCCCGAATTTGCCAATTATCGCGGAAGACCTGGGAGTTATTACTCCGGACGTAGAAGAAATGCGCGATCGCTTCGATCTGCCGGGGATGAAAATTCTGCAGTTCGCGTTCACAGGAGACCCTGAAGATGATTTTCTGCCGCATCATTATCCGGTTAATTGCTTTGCCTACACCGGTTCGCATGATAACAACACCGCCAAAGGTTGGTACGATCAGGCTTCCCCGGGTGAAAAGGATTTTTGCCGCAGATATTTAAATGTTTCAGGTGAGGACATCTCCTGGTCGATGATACGAGCTTGCTGGCAGTCTGTCGCCAAGTATGTCGTCGCGCCAATGCAAGACCTGTTGTGCCTGGGCGCGCAGGCCAGGATGAACCTGCCTGGCTCTCAAAGCGGCAACTGGTCCTGGAGAATGCTGCCAAACGCCTTGCCAGACTATCTAAAGAAACGTCTCTGGGAGATGAACTTGCTTTACAGCCGGCTGCCTGCAGATGAAAAGAAACGTTACACCGACACGTTAAACGCGAATTTGGAAGGGGCGGTTAAGCCGCACTAGTTTGTTTTCTGGGCGCGATTGCTATTAGAATTCCCAGCAAAATCAGGATACCGCCGATGATTTCCATCATCGACGGTATTTCGTTTAAAAACAAAATTGCCAGAATCGTGGATCCAATTGGCTCACCAAGCAGCGCCATCGATATGAGCGTCGCGGGCAGAAATTTGAGAGCGTAGTTCAAGATGGAATGGCCAAGCATTTGTGGAATTATCGCCATTGCCAAAAAAACCAAATAAACTCTCGGAGAGTATCCTAACAGGGCTTCTCCGCGAAAAATCGCCGTAAAAAACAAGATTACAGCTGCGCTTGCGTAAACAATCAGTGTGTATTGTGCGTTATCCGTTTGAGCTCGGATTTTTCTGCCAATCAGCATATACGCTGAAGCCATCCAGGCACCCAGCAGCGCAAGAAACATGCCCTTAATAGTTTCGGGATTGCTGCCCAAGAATTTGTCTGTACACGACAGGCCGGAAGTGGAAAAAGTGCAGGAACCGCCTACTGCGATGATGAGCCCTCCTAGAATAGCCGCTGCCATACCTGCGTAAAAACTGCTTTGCACCTTTTCTTTTAGAAATATTGGCGAAAGCAGCGCAACCCACAGGGGCGTGGTTGTAACCAGGATAACAGAGCTGCTGACGCTGATAAATTCCAAGGAACTAATCCAGACTACAAAATGCGCAGCCAGAAAAGCTCCCGAGAGTGCCATCCATAAGAAGTTCTTTCTGGTGACGGTTTGGTGATGGGTGGAGCTTGTGAGATACAAAATTCCACTTAGAAGCGTAGACAAGCCCAGCCGGTACGCGGCTATTACCAACGCTGAGGTCTGGTCATTTACCAGCCTGATGAGTATCGCGGCCGTGGAAACAGCCAGGATGCTGATAAAAAGCAATAAGTAAGATGAGACGCGCTTTGATTGAGCCAACTGGTAACCTTCTAAAACTGTGTTAAACTAATGCGATGATTTTACCGCTGGAGTGAGAAATGGCATTTGTTATTACCAATTTATGTTTGCGCGATGGCGGCTGCGTGGTTGCCTGCCCTGTAGCTTGTATCGTCCCGGGGAAACCTGAGGAACAATATCCGCTTTACTACATTGATCCGAATACCTGCATCGATTGCGGCGCTTGCATACCCGAATGCCCCTACGGCGCGATCTTCACGCTCCACGATGTCCCAAATGCCTACCTTGCCTCTGGTGGAGAAGTACTCAGCGCGCCGGTTGGTACACCAGGTTACGAACAGCCCTTAGACACATTCACATACGAAGGCGAGCCGGTCCACATTCCGGCAACCCGCGCGCTAATACCTGGCGAGATTGTTGACCTGACGGAATTTATTCAGGTTAACCGCGATTTTTTTGAAAACGGGCCAGGCTACGAAGCGCTGCTTTCCTAATCTGTTACTGAGACGCTTCCTGAGCTGCCATGCCAGCGCCAATAATGCCGGCTGTGTTTTCCAACTTTGCAGGCAAAATTTTTGTTTTGACCTTTAGGAACTCGGCATAACTTTCATATTTAGAGCTTATCCCGCCTCCTAATATGAACAGATCCGGGTTAAACAAGAATTCATAGGTCTGCAGCACCTCGGTGAAGCACTTGCCCCACTTTTTCCAGCTAAGGTCATCTCTCTGCCGTACAGCATCGGACGCGCGATGCTCCGCGTCTTTTCCGCGGATCTTTAGGTGACCCAACTCCGTGTTGGGGATTAGGTGGCCGTCCACAAACAAAGCTGAACCGATGCCTGTACCAACAGTGATGAAAAGCACAGTTTTATATTCCCGCGCTTCTTCCACGCCGAAGCGCATTTCCGCCAGACCAGCAGCGTCGGCATCGTTTAGCACGGTGGTAATTTGCCCGGTTTGGTTAAAAATTAATGCGGCCACATCTGTCCCAATCCAGTTTTTGTGCAGGTTCGCGGCAGTCATCGCCACGCCTTTTTTTACTACGCCAGGGTATCCTGCCCCGATAATGCCGTGATAACCAAGTTTTTTGCGGATTTTTTCCACTATAGCAGCCACTTCGCGCGGTTTCACCAGCGCTTCGGTTTCATACCTAACGCGTTCTGAAACCATTTTTCCTGTTTCTGTATCGACCAGCGCTCCTTTCGTGGCTGAACCGCCAATATCGATGCCTAATGTAATCATTTTTCCTCCAGTCATTTACGGACAAGCATTATTCAGATGTTCCTCATAGGTTACAGAAAAGACATGCGTACCGCTGCCGTCGCAGCGTGAACGAAAAAAGTAATAGCCGGTTTGTTCAGGCTGAGCCGCAGCGAGAATAGTTCCTAGAGCAGGGCTTGAGATTGGACCAGGCGGTAAACCTTCATATCGATAAGTGTTGTAAGGCGAGTTGACGCTTAAGTCATCCAACGTCAGAGGGCTTTTCCACCAGTTGCTTTTTGTGGAATCATAACCAAGCGCGTACTGCACAGTTGGGTCTGTTTCCAGGCGCATTCCCGCAGCAAGGCGGTTGTAAAACACCGACGCGATGCGCGCTTTTTCTTCATCTGCTTGCGTTTCCCGCTCTATGATTGATGCGAGGGTAACAACCTCATGCAAGCTGATACTTTGGCGAGCCAAGCCTTCCTGCAGTTCAGGAGTTAACGCAGCTGTGATGAAATTTTCAAGGATTAGCGTGGTCATACTCTCCAGGCTTATGGTTGGCTCAAAACTGTATAAGTTTGGAAGGAAATAACCTTCCAATGAGGAACCCTCAGGGATATTGAGCCTGTCGCGCGTTTCTGTTATCGGATTAAGCGCAAAAGCCAGGAATTCCTGACCGCTGAAAGCGAAGCCAGAGGCTTCCACGGCAGCCGCGATTTCCTCCAAACGCCAGCCCGGAAAAATCCGAAAAGCAATATCCCTGGCGGCAGGGTCAGAAATTCTTTGTGCAATCTCAAGCGCCGGCAGTGTCTCAGACAGACTAAAAGTGCCAGCTTGGACCATGCGGTCACGCCCAGAGTAGGTCAGAAAGCTGCAAACCGCTTCCCCTGATGTGACATATGTTTCTTCTTCCAATCGCGAACAAATTCTCCGGACGGATTCATCCGGATTGATCGTGAATTTGCCGTTCTTGCCAGAATTTGCCATTTTATCTATCAGCTCTTCACGCGCCGCCAGCAGGGCAAGCGCTGACCTGCTTCGTTGAAGCAGGTTGAGCCGGGGATCGGCTGGACCGAAAAGCGCTTTCGCTTTGGCAGGCGCGTATACCAGTCCGTACGCAAGCGCAGCGCCTGAAATCAGGATTAGTAAGATAAGAAAAAAGGTAAAACGTGAACTGTGATTACGATTGGTCATGACTTTTCGCAATGTGAAATCTGTCTGTCAAGGTAATCCTGCAAAATAACCGCTGCGGCTAAATCATCCAGTGGCTTTCCGCGCTTTTTCCGCTTGATTCCAGCAGCAAGGCGGATTTCCGCAGCTTTTCGAGAAGATTGACTCTCATCCCACGGAAGAACCCGGCCTGGATGAACCACTCGGATGGCTTCAATCAGGCGCATCGCAGAGCGCGCTTTGGGCCCTGTGCCGCCTTCGCTGTCCAGGGCGACCCCGACCACAATTGTCTGGACCCCATGTTCTTGCGCCAAATTTGCGATGTTTTGCGCATCTTCTGGCCTCGAACAATGCTTAAGAATGGTGAGAGGCCTGGCAAGCGTACCAGTTTCATCGCTTATTGCGATCCCTATGCGCACTTCTCCGGGATCAACCGCAAGCGCTTTCGTCATAAGGCCTCCACGCGGTTCTTGTCAACTCCAAGAGGAAATTATACAATAGATTGAAATACGCTTGGTGAAGGGAAGGAATAATGAATATCGTTACGCAAGTCCAAAAAGCCACTATTTATCGCGACTCTGCCCGGGTTACCCGCTGCACGAAGGTGGACCTCAATGAAGGGAGAACGCTCTTGGAAATCGGTGGATTGCCGGTCGATTTAGTCATTGATTCCGTAAAAATACACGCCCATGGTGTGCCCGGCGCAAAGCTTGAAGGGTATTCTTCAAAACCGGTATTTCTTGAGAAAGTCACCAATCTCGAGATTCAAAAACTAATGGCAGAAGTGGACCAGCTTAATCAATTAGTTCTGGCACAGCAATCGCGCATTGCGGCGGTAAATGCCAGGATAGACCATTTGGACAACCTTTTTAAAGAAACGCGCAGCTTCGCGTTTGGCCTTACCAACCAAAAGCTTACAATAAACCAGCATTTCGAAACAATTGAGGCAATTGCGACTGAGCGGGAAAAAGCGCTCACCGAAAGGTCAAAATTCCAACTGGGCTTAATCGACCTGCAAAATCAATTCGCTGCCAGAAAAAAAGAATTGGAGCAGTTGAAATCTCAGCAAGAAACTGCGGCTTACCAAATTGACTTGCCGGTGATTATGGCCGAGGCCGGGACTCTGAGCGTAGAGCTCAGTTACCTGCAACCTGACTGCTTTTGGGTGCCCGCTTATGATTTTTCACTTCTGGATGGAAAACTGGAAATCCTTTACACTGCCAGCGTTTCTCAGCAAAGCGGTGAAAACTGGCAGGATATCGACCTGGAATTGAGCACGGCGGTTCCGCGCGGTTACTCTGACCTACCTGAATTACAACCCTGGTATCTTCAGAAATTTACTCCTCCGGTTCCCAGCCCGCTCCCCAGAGCCCGCCAGGATCGGATGATGAAAAGTGAAAACCTGGATGCATACGAGGCAATGCCAACCGCGCTTGCTCCCATGCAAGCTAGTTATGATGAGGCGGAAATTGACAACCTAGGTATGACCACTCGTTTCACGCTCACCCAAAAGGTGAGTCTGCCCAGCCAGCCTTCTCCTTCGCGGTTTACGATTTCAAACATCACTCTTGACGTGGAAGAGGATCGCTTAACAATCCCACGGCTATCTGAAGAGGTCTACCGCAGGGTTAAACTGACTAACACGAGTGATTTAGTGTTTCTCGCAGGCAGCGCGTCGCTCTACGCGGATGAAGCCTTTATCGGTGCGGTAACGATTCCATATATTCCCCAGGGTGCGGAGTACCTTCTCAATTTTGGCGCGGATGAGCGAATTGAAGTGAAAAGGGAAATAATTAAGCAATCCGCGGCAGGGAAATTCTTGCAGGATAAGCGCGTTAAGAGCTACGGATACCAGATCAGCATCAACAACCCGACGCCAGAAACAGTTGCAATTGTCTTGCAAGATCAGTTACCTGTCTCGCAGCACGAAGATATTAAGGTACGACTGGAAAAAACAGAGCCTAACCCGGATCAAAAGGATGATCTCAATCGGATGACATGGAAACTAACTCTGCCGCCAAAATCGAAGAAGCTTGTCCAGTTTCACTTTGTCATCGAAGCTCCTACGGACATGCAAATTCGCGGTTTACCCTGGGATTGAGAGATTCAATAACCAGCAACTGGCGATTTTTTTATTGGCCTTAGTGGAAAGAAGGAGCGTAGTGTGGAACTAGCAGGAAAAACAGCTTTAATTACCGGCAGCGGTGTGCGCCTTGGTAAAGCGATTTCGAAGGCGCTGGCTGAAAATGGCTGCCAACTCGCGCTGCATTACAATTCTTCGTCCGAAGGCGCGGTAGAAATCAGAACTTATGCCCAATCCCTTGGAATTAAAGCGATTACCTACCAGGCGGACCTGAGCAAACCGGATGAACTGCGCGCGTTTTTTCAGGTTTGCTCCGCCGATTTTGGACATGTTGATATCCTCATCAACAACGCGGCGATTTACCTGCCCGGCAAAGGCATGGACACAACTTCGGACATCCTGGAAAAGCAGTTTCGCCTGAATTTGTTTGCGCCTGTTTTACTTATCCGGGAATTCGCCGCGCAAATCCCGGAGGATGGTCAGGGAAAAGTTGTAAACATTTCAGACGCAAAAGTGTTCCGCCACCAAGCGGATCATTTTGCTTACCGCCTGACAAAAGCCGCCATCAATGAAATGACCCTGATGTTCGCGCTGGAACTCGCGCCGCGCATCACCGTTAACGCGATTGCTCCAGGTGTAATGCTTCCGTTGGCAGGCCGTGAGGATACCGACATGCAAGCCCTCGCAGACAGGCGCATCCCCCTAAAACGCGTTGGCAGCCCCGAGATTATCGCTGAAAACGTCCTCCATATTCTAAGCCAGGACTTCATGACTGGCACAATCGTTCGCGTGGACGGTGGTGAGGGGATTTAAACCGGGATTGGAACCAGAATTCCGAGTTTGTAGCAGGCTACTGCCAGATCCAATGGTATGCCGTATTGCGAACGGGCTGCGGGTGTAACAACCTTTTCGAACATCAGCAGCGACCGCAGTAACGGGATATCGTAATATCGGGCGTGATAATCCTGAAAGATTCCTTTTTCACTCAGGTAACACCATGGGGCTAAGGCGAAATGTGTGTTTTCATCCACGCTCAATGCTTTGCTGATTGGCTGCGCTCTTTTTTCTGCCTGACTGATTATTCTTGTGTAAGTCTCAAGCTGTCTGCTGAGCGAAAAAGCCGCCTTTATCCTTTCAAGTCGTTCTCCTTGCACTCTGATATTGTCTTTGAGGATTCTTGCCGCCGCAGACGCTGCAGCCTGGGTATCTCCATAATCAACTTTCTCGATCAAGTCATCCGGAAGCTGTCCGCGGTGCACCCCCACTCTTGCTGCGATGGAGGGCGTACCGCACACGAGCGATTCATAGGCAACATTCCCAAAAGCTTCCACCATGCTCCCCAGGCACAAGGTCACCTCTCCCGCTGCATAGTAAGCTGCCATTTCCGATTGGCTCAACCAGGCGTGGAAAATAAAGTTTTCTATCAAGCCACGTTGGCGCAATTCGGCTGATATGCTTTTATGAAATTCATTTTCCGCTTCGCCATTCATGACCTCCAACCATTGTGGAACCAATACCCGGATTCCTTCGATAGCGTGCTCATGAACCAGGGCGTCCACCACTTCGATGGTTTCCAGGAGGCCTTTGCCTGGTTCTGGGCGGTGTGGGTGAAGGATAATCCGGTGTTTTTGGGGGTCAAGCCCAAAACGCTTGTATGTTTGTTCCGGGTCTGCTGGGTAGAAAACTTCTGGGTCCAGTCCATTCAACACGACATGAACGCGGGTAGAGATATCGGGCAGCACTCTGCCGGCGGAAGCACGTATTGTATCCGCCGAAAATTGAGACACCGCGATGATTTCGTCTGCCTGGCTTATGAACGAACCGAGGATGGATTCCGGATAGAAGTTATCCCGAAACGAAACAATGGTAGGCACATCGGTTTGGAGAAACGGCAGCAGCAGCTCGCCGTCGTGAATGTAGAACCTGTCGGCGCTTTTTAGCTCCCCAGCAACAAGCTCGCATAAGCGTGCCAGGTCTGCTGGGGACACCATGTACGGTTGAGGGAAAGGCAGATGAAAAGGTAAGACCGGCTTGACTAAAATCTTTTCACCTAGAGAAAAGACCTCCTGACCGCCAACAGCCTCAGCTGCCAGTAGAACTAGCTGGTGACCTTGTTCGGCGAGATGTGTGATCAGCCGCATCAGGTGCTTGGATGCCCCACCTGTTATGCGATCCGGGAAAACCGGGTTTATGGAAAAACAAACAATCTTCACGCCCCTCCCTATTCGAAGTAAAATAAAGCGGAGGTTGCCATGGATAAAATTATCATTACAGATCTGCTAACCACCGGTATCATAGGAGTAAAACATCCTGAACGTGACAAACCACAAGTTTTGTTAATTAATCTCACTTTGTACCGTGATCTCCGATTGGCCGGCGCTTCTGACAGTATCACCGATACAATAAACTACTCAACAATCGCTACGATTGTCAGTGAGCAAGTCTCCAACACGCAGTTTCACACGGTCGAGGCGCTGGCAGCGCATTTGGCTGACTACCTTCTGGGAAATTCTCCTCTGGAAGCGGTGCGCATCCGGGTTGAGAAACCCAAAAAGGTATCCAACACTGCGCGTGTTGGGGTGGAAATTTTCCGTCGAAAGACCAGCGCCTAAAGCTTAAACTCCGCTGAAATTCGGTTAAGAAACTCCATCCGTGTAGATAATTGGTCTCTAAAGGCGCCAAGCATATGCGACGTGGTCATGCTGGCGTCCTGTTTTTTAACCCCGCGCATCATCATGCAAAGATGTTTCCCTTCCGCGACAACTGCCACGCCCTTTGGTTGGAGGGTTTCCTGCAGAAAATCCGCGATTTGGATAGTCATTCTTTCCTGAACTTGCAAGCGTCGTGTAAACATTTCAACGATTCGCGGAATTTTTGAAAGGCCAATCACTTTTCCTGAAGGAATATAGGCCACGTGCACGATTCCATAGAATGGAAGCATATGATGCTCGCACATGCTGTAATACTCTATCCCCTTCACGATGACCATCTCGTCGTATTCCACGGTAAATAACGCGTTATTCACCAATTCTTCGGGGTTCATGCGGTAACCGGCGAGGATTTCCCCATAAGCCTTAGCGACTCGAGAAGGCGTTTTTAGCAAACCTTCCCGGTCTGGCTTTTCACCGATAGCTTCTAAAATCTTCGTGGTTGCCCTTTGAATTTTGTCATAATCCAGGTCAGTTTCACAAAACAAGTCCGCTGCTCTAAATAAAGGCTTTTCGCAATCCATACTTTCTCCTGTTGAAAATTAATCAAAAAGGCAGCCCTTGGGCAGGGCTGCCTCATGCATATCTCAGCTTACCCAACAATCGGATCGATTAAACCATAGGTTCCGTCGCGCCGTTTGTA
>JAAZPN010000036.1 GCA_012797215.1 Chloroflexota bacterium
CTCTGGTTTGATTATACAATAGCCCTCCAACGCTGCGCTGCCTTGTCAGAGCGCTGTCGGTCTCTGCGGTCAATTCTGAAACTACGCTATAATACAAAACGATTGTTCTCACAAAGTCAGTCTGTGGAATAAGGATATGAAAAAAAAGATACTTGTTGTGATACTTGTCCTCGCCGCGGTGGCAGTCATCGCCGGCGGATTGTACCTGGCCAACCGATGGAATAAACCCATGGCAGAGGCTATTAAGCTGCCCACCCGCACGGCTCTCACACCCTCCGCGGAGAGCAGCACGCCCGACGCGCAAACCGAAAGCCCGACCCAAGCCAGCGCGGAAGCCACCGAGCTGCCGACCACCGCTTTTACGGCGACCGCCCCCAAACCTCTCTGCGGCGGACCGGAAGTGCTGTATATCATCGCGGCCGGCATTGATACCGATGACCCCAATTACACCTACGGCCTCTCGGATGTGATGCGCGTGATTCGGGTGGATTTTGTCACGCCAAAAGTGACTGTTCTGACCATTCCCCGCGACCTGAAAGTGGACCTGGTTGATATCATCGAAGCCAAGGCGGCAGAGGTGCCAAACGCCAAGCTGAACCAGGCATATTTTTACGGCAGTCCGGGCATGAGTTATTACACGGGCACCGGCGGGGGAATGGGTCTGCTGGCGCGCGTGTTGGCTCACAATTACGACCTGTATGTGGATAACTACGCCGCAGTCAATATGGTTGCGTTTGAGGAAATTATCGACGCGATGGGCGGCGTGGATGTGTACCTGAACGAACCGCTGGACGGCCGACCGTTGGGTAAAGATGATGTGGACCCATACAAACAGGGGCAGGGATACTTCCCTAAGGGCTGGAACCACCTGACCGGGTTTGACGCCCTCAGTTTCGTGCGCATCCGCGACCGCTACGGGGAAGTGGCGCGCACCGACCACCAGACCATGCTAATCTGCGGTATTCAGGATAAGCTGCGGAGTCCGGAGATTATCACGAGCGTGCCGAAAATGGTGCTTTCAGTTCTGGATGACATCCAAACCGACCTGACCATCGCTCAGATTCGTCAGCTGATTTGCCTGCTGCCCAAACTTTCGCACGAAAACTTGCAGTTTGTGCGTTTTCCGGATGAGTGGATGGTGCAAGGGCGCGCTGATATCGCCAGGCTGGGCAACACATTCGTCTGGGATATTCCGGTCGAGAAAATTGTGGAGTTTGTTAACGCTTTTGAGAACGACACGATCCCGGTGGTCGTGGAAGAAGGCGGAACGACTTGCCCGGTGAACCCGCCCAAAAAGTAATCCGGGCTACCTTCTAAAAATCCACGCGTAAATCCATGCCCTCGTAGAGCGGGGCAACTGCGTCGTAGCCATTGAAGAGCAGCGTGGGACGCGAGCCGTTTTCACCAATTCGGCGTTCTTCGCTTTGCGTCCAGCGCGGATGGTCCACGGAAGGATTTACGTTCGCGTAAAAGCCGTATTCTTGCGGGGCAATCGCGTTCCAAAATGTGACCGGTTGGTCAGCTTGCAGCGTGATGCGAACCACAGCCTTCAAGCTCTTAAAGCCATATTTCCAGGGCACCACCAAGCGGATTGGCCCCCCGTTTTGGGGCGAGAGCGCTTCGCCGTAGAGGCCAGTCGCCAGGATGGTCAGGTCATGGCGGGCTTCATCCAGACGCAGACCCTCAAGGTAGGGCCACGGGAACGAGAGACTGGTCTGGCCGGGCATTTCCTCCGGGCGGAGGACAGATATGAACCCAACGTATTGCGCTTCCGGCAGCGGCTCCACATCTTCCAGCAACTTGGAAAGTGGAAAACCCTGCCAGGGCAGCACCATAGACCAGCCTTCCACGCAGCGCATCCGATAAACGCGTTCTTCCTGCGGAAAACGCGCTAACAGTTCCTCCATCGTGTACTTTTTTGGGTTACTCACCAGGCCGCCCACCTCCACTTGCCAGGGCTGCATGCTGAAATCCTGCGCCAATTCAGCTACGGAAGTCTTTGAGAGGCTGAATTCATAATAATTGTTGTAATTCTCTGCCAATTCGCGTTTAGTTTGCGTATCTACCAGCGCGGGGTTGGTGGGTGAGGTGCTTTCTGGATTTCCCAGGCAGGCAGCCAGAAACGCGCTTGCGCTCACGATACCCGCTGCTTTAAGGAACTCCCGGCGGGTCAGATAGAGCTTTGGCGGGGTGATAATGTCATCAGATTGTTCGGGTGTGGGCGTAGGGTGGTCCATGGGCAATCTCTTTCCTGATATCTCTGATTAATTTTATAGGAAGCGCTGCTAAAAAACTACTCAAAGCTTATTCAAGCAAGTAAAACAAGCTATCCGGGCGCTTGCTTGCCCCGCAAGGTTCCATAAGCAGCCCTGACCGCGTGGGCAATTCATCTCCACATCCGCCGGGCAGAGTAAAGGCTTTGTATCAGGCTTTCATCCCACTCTGGAGGCGCCTGAATTCGTTGGTATAATCTTCGCAGAAAGCTTATAAGGATACCTACTATTGATGTCGACCCTGCGCGTTATGACCCTAAACCTTGGGGGCGGTCTTAAAAATTTCAGCGGCACGCTGGAAACCAATGCCAACCGCAGCGAAGCTCTGCTCGCCTTGATTAATCAAATCAATCCGGACCTGCTTTGCGTGCAGGAGATTGCCCAGTACATAGACGCGGACGGAATCAAACACAGCATGGTGGACTTGATACGCGAAGGCGCGCGCTTTCCCCATGCTTATTATGGTGAGACGCTTTCGATGAAGCGCCATATGCAGGTGCGCAAGGACCTAATGGTGGAAGGCTTATTCAAGGACTGGTGGGATTGGTCCAAAGGCAACGCAGTGTTTTCCAAAGCGCCGTTCGCGCGGCTTGGCTCTGAAAAGCAAGATGGTTTTCCGCGCAATGTTCCGATTTTTCAGCCGCTGACCTATGAGGGCACGCGCGATACTGATCCGAGATTCGCGATTATCACGCGCATTAAACGCGCGCCCTTCCCTTTTTTGGTGAATCTGCACCTGACCACGCTGGTGGGCGAACGCGGTGAGCACCAGCGCGAAGAGATTATCCGTAGCGCGCGAGACCTGCGCTCGGAACAAATCCGGCGCGTGATAGATTTGGTGGAAGTAAATATTCTGAAAACTAAACTGCCTCTTATTCTCACAGGCGATTTTAATGCCAACCCCGACGAGTGCGCACTGGCCGCGATACTGGAGGCCGAGAAAGGTTTTACGCGGCTGGTGCCCGAGAACCCGATTCCCACCCATCCCTTCGCGGGAGAAGTTGACCACTTTTTCATTTCTCCGGCAGGCTTCGTGCGGGAATACCACTGCCGCGTGGTAGATAATGACCTGGCGCACCGCAGCTCGGATCATTTACCGGTTGTTGTGGATTTGGTGTTCGCTTAATTCACCTTTTGATTGGATCAGAACTAATGGCAAAACCCAGATATTTTGGAACAGACGGCATTCGCGGATTGGCAGGCATAGAGCCCATGTCTGACGCGTTTGTGCGCTCGCTAGGCGCCGCAGCCGCGCGCGTGTTGGGCGGCGGCAAACGAACTGCTCCAGTTTTTGTTGTCGGTCGCGATACGCGGGCATCGGGCCTGGGCTTGCAGAGCGCGCTGACCGAAGGATTGCTGGCAAGCGGCGCTGAAGTGATTGATTTAGGCGTGCTCCCCACGCCGGGCATCGCGTTCCTGACGCGCAAGCTTGCGGCGGATGCCGGCGTGGTCATTTCCGCCTCTCATAACCCTGCGCCGGAAAACGGCATCAAATTCCTCAACGCTCAGGGAATGAAACTTGGCGAGGACGTGGAACTTGCCATTGAGGCGCTTTTAGAAGATTTCCCATCTGGCGGCCAAGGGTTGGTAAAAGATGGCGCGCGTTTGCGGGAGGATTACCTGCAGGATTTGCTCGAAAGCCAGCCCGGCCTGGACTTGCGCGGAAAAACGCTGCTGCTCGATTGCGCGAATGGCGCGGCGTATGATGTTGCGCCAGAACTTTTCCGGCGATTGGGAGCGAGAGTGGTCGCGTTGAATACCGCCCCCGATGGACTGAATATAAACCACAACGCGGGTTCGGAACATTTGCGTTCAGATCCATCTATTCTTGGCAGACTGACGCGCGAGGCCGGCGCTGACCTGGGAATGGCTTTCGACGGCGACGCGGACCGCGTGATCCTGATGGACGAGAGCGGGCGCATGGTGGACGGCGACCATATGCTTGCCATTCTGGCCGAATTTTTCCTCGCGCGCGGCGAGCTGCTGGGTGGAACACTGGTGACCACCACGATGGCCAATGGCGCCCTGGCAAGGTACTGCGCGCAAAAAGGCATCCACTTGATTGAGACCCCCGTAGGGGATAAGTACATCACCGAGGAACTATTGCGACTGAGCCGCGCTGAAGACGCGGCGGGTAAAGTGGGTCTGGGTGGAGAGCAATCCGGGCATATTATCCTGTTGGACCAGGCGCATCGCACCGGCGACGGCATACGCACGGCGCTGTTTATGTTGGCGGTTTTGGCAGAAAATGGCTGGCAGCCGCTCTCCGCGCTGACCGGTCAGATCGGCAAGTATCCGCAGTTGATAGCCTCGTGCAATGTGGCCAGCAAGCCTGAACTGACTGAAATCCCCGCGCTCAACAAGCTGCTTGAAGAAATGCGGCGGGAACTGCCCGGTTTGGTGCGCATGAACCTGCGTTACTCCGGGACGGAGCCAAAGTGCCGGCTGATGCTCGAGACGGATACACGCCACACGCCGGCCGAAGTGGCAGCGTATGCCTGGCGGGTTTGCGAGCTCATCCAGCGTGAGACCAACACCCCCGCCGGCGCGAAAATAGAGGTACTGAATGTTTCGGATGGCGGCTTGATGCCGCGGCCCGAGTGAGATTTCTGAACGAGGAGATGTTAATGCCCGAGAATAATGATTCCATTTTCAGCGCGGAGCTCGCGCCGCGCTTTAATCGCTTGAACCGCGCTATCCTCACGGCCGAAAAAGCGGAAGATTGGCAGCCCGCGCTTGCGGACATGAGCCGCTTTTTGCTGGAAGTGGAGGATTTTGTGCTGCGCCGCCCCGACTTGATCGCGCAGGACCTGCCAACTTCCTCGCGCGTCATTAGCTTGCTGCTGACCCTGGCGGCGACCGGCACGCAGGGGCGCCTGGAGCTTTACCAGCCTAGTGACGACAAAACCGCGGCCTACCGCCGGCAGCTGGATATGGAATACCTGCCCAGCAGCGCTGAGATGCGCCGGCATGCCATCCGGATTGCCAAAGCGTATCTGAGCGCGCCGATTTTTGCCAGCCTGCGCGAAGATATCCGCGTGGAAGTGCTGCCGCTGCTGGACAGCCTGGATGAAGCTAACGACCCAGACCGCTTCATGACCTACCGGGTCATTCAGATTGGAAACATCTACGAGCGTCTGTTCGCCCTGCGCGCCCGCACCAGCGACCCTGTGCTGGTGGGAACCCGCGCACGCGCCGGCTTGCTGCGCGAAATCTACGACCGCAAATACTTGCGCTTTGGAACATCAGGCGTGCGCGGCCGTTGGGAAAATGATTTTACCGAGAAGCGCGCGCGCCAGGTTGTGCAGGCCATCTGTGATTTCATGAACAACCGCAACGTACCCGCGTTTGTGGGCGCGGAAGAACTTGCTGGAAAGCGCGTGGTAATCGGACACGACACCCGCAGAAATTCTGATGTGGTGACGCGTTGGGTGGCCGAAACCTGCCTTGCCAACGGCTTCCGGGTGGATATCGGCACGCGCGATGTGCCCACGCCCGCGCTGGCATTTTACGAGACCGACGCGCTGCCCCCCGAGGAAGTCGCCGGCTTAATTATCGCCACTGCCAGCCACAACCCGCCTGAATGGCAAGGGATAAAGTTTAACCCCCGTTTGGGGTACCCGGCGCCCACCAACGTGACGGATTTCATCGCGTTTCGCATCAACGAACTGCAGCTGGAAGACCAGGGTGGGGGCATCGCTGACCTGGATAGCGCCGAAGCGCGTGGGCTTGTGACCGGTTTTGACCCGCTGGACCAATACGTGCGCTGGATTAAAAACAATGGCAATAACAACCAGCGCATCCCAATTGACTTTGACCGCATCCGCCGATTTTTTGCCGATAAACACGTCGTCGTGGATGAAATGCACGGCTGCGGGCGCGGCTACCTGACGCGCCTCTTGGGCGAAGCCGGCGTGCGCCATACGGTGCTGCACGCGGAGGTGGACCCCGAATTGGGCGGACAGGACTATGCCAACCCGGAAGAACCTTTCAACTTCTTGCTCAAGCAAACTGTCGCTGAAAGCGGCGCGCATTTGGGAATGGGCATGGATACCGACGCGGACCGCTACGGCATTGTGGATAAGGGCGGGGTTTACTTTAGACCCAACCAAATCCTGACCATGCTGGTGCGCTACCTGGGCGTGGACCGCGGGCTTACCGGGCGTGTGATTGCCACGCAGACCGGCTCGCCTCTTATTGAACCACTGGCAGGCATGATACCCGGCAACGAGGACAATAAACCCGCGCAGGGCGCGCTCCCAGGTTATGTTGGTCAGCGCATCTACAAGTGCCGCGTGGGCGATATTGCCAGCCGCGCGCTCAAAAACGCTTTTTTGGTGCCGGTGGGCATCAAGTACATCGAAGAAATCCGGCGCATGGACGACCGCTACAATACCCTGAAGGTGCTGCCGGAAAATTGGCGCGACCGCATCCTGATTGGAGGGGAAGAGTCCTCGGGCTTGACCTCCCGCGGGCACGTAACCGACAAAGACGGCCCCTGGGCGAACATCCTGATTATGGATATGCTCGCGTACTACGGCACCCGGGCAGAGAATCCGCTGACCACGCTTAAGGAACTGTGGGAAGATACAGTGCGTTTGCCCGGCTTGTGGGAGACCTTTGGGACTTCCACGGATCCGACTTCGCACGCAGGCCGGGCGGACGTGGACGCGCCGTTGGAAGCCAAAGAAGGCTTCATCAATTATTACCTTGACCTGGCGCTCCAAAAGGAGCAGCAGGACCTGCGCCTGGCGGGCTTGAAAATCACATACCTGGGCGGCATACGCTATGAACTGGTGGAAATGCAGCTGGCAGACGAACAAGGGGACGACCATCATTATCTGCGCGTGCGCGCCTCCGGCACAGAACCCATCAACCGCATCTATATCGAATCCAGCAACAAAGCAACTGGCCAGGCGATGATGCGAGAGGCTTTGCGGCGGCTTGAGCTGATTACCATGGACTGCCTGAA
>JAAZPN010000037.1 GCA_012797215.1 Chloroflexota bacterium
GATAAATCTTGAGGATATGCTCCTGCTGCCCCATTCAATGGCTCCGCTGACCCTGGTTGAGGACCCAGACACGCTTAAGACGCTTCAGGATGCCTATCAAAACAGCCAAACACTTTTTGCCTGTTACTCCGCTCTTGATCTCAACCTGGAAGAAACCCAGGAGCGCTACCTTGAAATTGGGCTGGAAGTAGCGGTTGGAAGCCTTATCAACCTTGACGCAGGACGGCAATCCGTGCTGCTGCAAGCCCGGCGAAGACTCAAAGTTGAGGATATCTGGAAGGAAGGCAGCCAGTTGATGATGCGCTGCCTCCCGATTAAAACCAGGCGGAGCAGCTCAGCCGCGCAAACCGCATTGCGCCGCGCTGTGGTCGACAAGTTCAAGCACTACGCCAGCCTGGTTGAATTTCTGACTGATGAGGTTGTGGAGTTTGTCAGTAGTTTAGAAGACAGCGGCGATCTGGCAGACATCGCCCTTTCCACGCTGGATCTTTCGGACGAGGATCGCCTGGCTTTTCTGCTGGAAACCGATGGCAACATTCGGTTGGAAGCCGCCTTGCGTAAACTCATGAATGAAATTCGGCTGCTGGAACTGGAAGAGGAAATCCAAAATCGCGTGCAGTCGGAATTGGACCGAAATCAACGCGAAAATTACTTGCGGGAGCAAATCTCCACGCTGCAGCGTGAACTTAACGACGGCAAGCCTACAGATCCTGATTACCAGGAACTGAATGAAGCTCTAAGCCAAATTAAGCTGCCAGATGAAGCCCGCGAAGCAGCCAAAAAAGAACTGGAACGATTAGCTGGTATGCCATCACTTTCCCCTGAAAGCGGGATGATACAAACTTACCTGCGCTGGCTGCTGGAACTCCCCTGGGATAAGGAAACAGAAGACAATCTCGACATCAACCACGCCCGTGAAATCTTGGAAAAAAACCATTTTGGGCTCAAAAAAGCCAAGGACCGGATCTTGGAATACCTGGCAGTCCGCAGCCTGAAACCGAAGCGTAATCGCCAACCAATACTATGTTTTGTGGGTCCTCCTGGAACCGGAAAAACTTCGCTGGGCAAATCTATTGCTGACGCGCTGGAACGCAGTTTTGTGCGGGTATCCTTGGGAGGCGTGCACGATGAAGCGGAAATACGCGGCCATCGCCGTACATACCTTGGCGCGCTGCCCGGCCGTATTTTGCAGACCATGCGTAAAGCAGGGACCATTAATCCCGTCTTCATGCTGGATGAAATCGACAAGCTCAGCGCTGATTTTCAAGGAGACCCTTCCGCCGCTTTGTTAGAGGTGCTGGACCCCGAGCAAAATTACGCCTTCTCCGATCACTACCTGGAAGTCGCCTACGACCTTTCCAAGGTTTTATTTATCACAACAGCCAACACTGTTTCGAGCATTCCTGCCGCGCTGCTGGACCGCATGGAATTAATCGAGTTTCCGGGTTACATTCTGGAAGAAAAAGTCGCTATCGCCCGTCAATTTCTCATCCCAAAGCAGTTAGAGGAAACAGGCCTGGAGGAAGAGCAAATCTTTTTCTCGCCCGAGTCTTTGGAAGCAATTATCGAGGGATACACCTACGAAGCAGGCGTCCGCAATCTCGAGCGGGAAATTGGTTCAGTCCTGCGGAAGATTGCCCGGTCAAAATCCGAAGCAAAAGCGTTCTCAGCGGAAATCAGCGCAGACCATGTCTCCGAGCTGCTCGGACCAGCGGAGTTCTTCCCGGCAGTGGCGGAGCAAAATGACGAAATCGGTGTGGCTACGGCCATCGCCTGGACGGAGAACGGCGGAGAAATCATGCCTGTCGAAGTGTTGGTTATCGAAGGAAAAGGCAACATGCAGATGACCGGACAGATTGGCGAAATTATGCAGGAGTCTGCGCAAGCAGCCCTTTCCTACCTTAAATCCAAGCAGGAGGCCTTTCAAATTCCAACGGACTTCTTCGAGGAAATGGACATTCACATCCATGTTCCGGAAGGTTCAATCCCAAAAGACGGCCCCAGCGCAGGCATTACCCTGGCTACCGCCCTCACCTCAGCGGTGTTGGGCGTGCCAGTGCGGCATGACGTGGCCATGACAGGAGAAATAACTCTGCGCGGCAGAGTGCTCCCTGTCGGGGGTGTCCGGGAGAAGGTTTTGGCAGCCAGCCGTTCTGGCATTAATACTGTTCTGCTGCCGCGCAAAAACGAGAAAGACTTACGCGAGATTCCCCCTCAGGTGCTGAGCAAGCTTCAAATTCTCTTTGTGGAACATATGGACGAAGTCCTTGCAGCCGCTCTGGCGGATAAGCCCATCAACCGCAAACCCAAAGCGACTGCATCCC
>JAAZPN010000303.1 GCA_012797215.1 Chloroflexota bacterium
CGAGCTAAAAGCACAAAATCCTTCGCAGCGCTTTGGATGACTGAGGAGGACTGAAAGGCAGATCGCTTCGCAGGCTCGCGATGACGAACTGAAAGGCTCGCGATGGCAAACACCAGAGACAAGATCATCCACTGCGTTCAGGATGACTTAGCAGGGCTTCAAGGCAGATCGCCACGTCGCTCCGCTTCTCGCGATGACCGATAGAAGGCCTCACCATGACACTCTAAAAGTACAGGATACCTCGCAGCGCATTAGGTAGAAAATCCAGCTCGCCAATAAACCGCAGAGCTATTCTCTCGCAGCATCCCCACCAAGCTGCCTCAGCAGCGCAGCCGCTACCTCATTGCAATCCGCCCGAACGCGTTCATCCGCCACAGCAAAAATCGGGGCGTTTTTGTCCTTGTTTACCGCAACCAGATGCGTGTTTTCCGACAAACCAGCCATATGCTGCACCGACCCTGAAATGCCAAATGCAAGGTAGACCTTGGGCGCTATCGTGATGCCTGTCTGCCCGACCTGATGCGAATAATCGACCCAACCCAAATCCACCACCGCGCGCGAAGCCGCCAGCCCGGCACCCAGCGCCGCTGCCAGATGCTTGTACAGCTTCACCTGGCGCGCGCTGCCTATCCCACGACCAATCCCAACCACCACTTCGGCGTTATCCAGACCTGGACCGTCCTCCCTGTTTAAGTGGGTGAATTCAATACACAAGCCTGCCATGCCGCTCAGGTCCATGCTTTCCATGCGCACATTTCCAGAGCGGGAATAATCCGCTGGCAAGGCCTGCATCACTTTTGGCCGCACAGTGGCCATCTGCGGCCTGCGCGTACGGCAAAGAATGGTGGCAAGCAGATTTCCTCCAAAAGCCGGCCTGGTCTGCAAGAGCAAACCGCTCTGTGGGTCGATGTCCAGGCGTGTGCAGTCAGCTGTGAGTCCGGTATCCAGCGCCGAAGCCGCGCGCGGCGCGATGGAACGCCCAAAACCTGTCGCTCCAACCAGAAATATTTCGGGTCTATAGGTCACAGCCAAACGCGCCAGAACCTGGGGATAAAGCAATTCATCACGCTCTGCCAGGCGCGCGTCCGTAACCGCGATGACTTCATCCGCCCCCTGCGCGATGAGGCACTGCAGCTGGTCTGGCGCGTCTGGACCTAACCAGACAGCTGTTATCTTGCTCGCTTTCTTTCGCGCCAGCGCGCTCGCCTCACCAAGCAGTTCCAGTACGACTGGCTTTACTTTACCGTCCACTTGTTCAGCAAAGACCCAGATGCCGCTGCTGCTCGGCGCTTCATCCCACGCGGGCTTTTCGGTGAAAAGTTCTATCGCGTCAAAGCGGCAAACCGGCACGCACGCGCCGCAGAAAACGCAGGCAGCTGAGATAAGCGCTTTTTTTCCGCTCATGCTGATGGCCCCATAAGGGCAGGCTGGAAGGCACAGTCGGCAGCCAGTGCACTTTTCTGTCACCACCCGGATTTCACTCATGCCTGTCCTCGCTTGTCAGACTCTGCCAGCCTTGTTGCGTAAGCGTTTCCAGAATTTTGGCGGCAACTTCCTGCGGTGAGCCGTCAATCTCCTTACCGTTTTTACAGCGTTCAGCGGCGGCAGTGGACATCACCCAGGTGGCAGAGCCGTCATACCCAATCCGGCTTGGATCCAAATCCAGGTCATCCGCGCCCCAGATTTCAACCACCGCGCCGAGAGTCTCCAGGTAACCTTCCAGGCTGAGGAAGCGCGGCGTGTTGATCTCCTTAACGACCGTCAGAAGCGCGGGAAGTTCCATAGCGACTTCCTGATAGCCTTCGTCTGTCATTTTTTCGCAGAGTATCCGCTGCGGGCTCAGAAATTCCAGGCGGCTGACCGCGGTCAGATGCGGAATGCCCAATTTTTGCGCCAAAGACGGCCCCACTTGCGCGGTATCTCCATCCACGGCTTGCCGGCCGCAAAAGATCAAGTCCCAGGTGCCAAGTTTGCGCACAGCGGCCGCGAGCGAATACGCGGTTGCCAGTGTGTCCGCTCCGGCAAAGCGTTTATCGCTGAGTAGAACCGCCCGGTCAGCACCCAAACCGAGCGCAAAGCGCAATATCTCCGCGGCGCTGGGTATGCCCATGCTGATAACAGTCACGCGTCCGCCCATGCTGGTCTTAATACGCAGGGCTGCCTCCAGAGCGTAAGCGTCAAACGGATTGAGCATCATCTCAATCCCTTCCCGGATGATTGTGTTGGTCGCCGCGTTCAACCGCACGCGCGTGCTGGCAGGCACTTGTTTTACGCAAACAACAATCTCCAGGCTCATGCGTTTTCCTCTACTGTGAACATGGTGCCAGGATTGAGCGCTCCCAATGGGTCAAAGCAGCGCTTAAGCGCGCGCATTTCAGCGATAGCCCGCGCCCCGTACATTTCCGAGAGCTGCGCGATTTTCAACTTGCCAATGCCGTGTTCCGCGGAGACGGTACCCCCAGCGTTGATAATCTGGCGCGCCCACTCCTGGAACAGCGCCTTTCCCCGCAGGTAGTCTTGCCCGTCGGTGGGCAGGATATTCACGTGCAGGTGGTTATCCCCTATGTGGCCAAATTTCAACCCTTCCAACCCAAGCTTGTCCAGGGATTCTGTGTACAGGCGCAGCACCCAGTCCAGCCTGTCATCGGGCACCGCCATATCCGTCCCCAGCTTGGTGAGCGTTGGGTCCTCGCGTTTGCGTTCCGCGATGATGCGGTTGATGCTTTCAGGCACCGCGTGCCGGAAACTGATCAGTTTTTCAAGGTCCTGCGGGGTGACGGCCAGCCAGGTCTCGGCCGGGTCCGCGCCAGCGTTCTGCAGCATTACCCGCATCTGCAGCGCGCGGGCGTCTACATCCACTTGAGCCGGCTGATGGAATTCAACATAAACGCCCTCTGCCGCGGGCAACGATGGCAGCCCTTTATGGGAATGCGCCTCCATCTGTTCCCTGCGAATCATATCCAGGCAAGCCCGATCAAAGTATTCAATAGCGGCTGGTTTTTGCGCCCCTCCCAGCAGTTTAAGCGCCTGTACATACTGCAGCGCGCGCTTGGTTTCTGAAAAAAATGCCAGCAGTCCCCAGGCGCGCGCGGGAGTTTTGCTGAGCGCGAGAGTAATCTCCGCGACAATCCCCAAGGTTCCTTCCGAGCCAATAAAAAGGTCGAGCAGGTCCATATCCGGTTTGATATAGTAACCCGAAGCATTTTTTACGGCTGGCATGCGGTAGGTGGGAAGCTTGCCCTCAATATAAGTATCATCCTCCAACCGCAGCCGAAAATTACCAGCACGCGCGAACTGCTCTCCGCGCCTCAGCGCTAAAGCTCTTCCATCCGCCAGCAGCACGCGCACTCCTTCCACATGCGCGCGCATCGGCCCATAGAGATACGACTTTGCCCCAGAAGCATTGGTGGAGACCATGCCCCCTATGGAAGCCGACGTCTCCGTGATATCCGCCGTGAAAGACCAGCCGCCTTCAGAGCAGAAACGCCGATAAACTTTCAGGGATTCTCTGCTCCAGCCTTCGGTGTTGAACGCTTTATCCGCCAGCCCTTTTTGCACCTGACTGAAAAGCATGCCCGGCTGGACAGTCAGCAAAAAACGCTGCTTTCCTTCATCCCAAGCCATCCCCAACGCGCGGTTGCAGCGGCTCAGATTAATGACCTGCCCGCCATGAGGAACCGCCCCACCCGTGATGCCAGTGCGCGCGCCTTGAACTGTGATAGGCGTATGGCGTTGCGCGTGGAACAAGAGCGCTTCGCGAATTTCGTCCTCGGACTGTGGAAACGAGATGCCCTCAGCTGAACCCGTCCAATTGGATTCATCCCGTAGATAAGGCAGAATTTCGTCTTTTGGCGTGACAATTTGTAAGCGCATCGCAGCTTATTGTAAGCTAAAAAAAGGCG
>JAAZPN010000304.1 GCA_012797215.1 Chloroflexota bacterium
CTTCTTTAGCCAGCGGATCGCGTCCTTATCCGTAACATTGATTACCAACTCTTCTTTGGCAAAATCCGAGCAAGCGGCCGAAGCCCGCAGTCCCGTCCAGCCATCAATCTGCACTTTGGACCAAAGATCGTGTTCTTTACTGGGAGGAAGTTGGTCAGACGCAAACACTTCCGACCGCTGCCTTGGGCAGTACTCTGAGGGCTCAGTTCCGGAAACTGAACAGATAGTGCGATCCACTACATCCGCTGGGCGGGAGAAGGGAGTGGCCGCGCCTCCTCTAAATTGGGCAATGCCGTTTTCCATCACGCGCGCCCAAATAGGCGCCGCGCCGCTGATGCCGGTGGTATTTACCATTGGTGAGTAATCCGCGTTGCCAACCCAGACGCCCACTACCAGGTCGGGCGTGTAACCAAGCGTCCAGTTGTCGCGATAGTCGTTGGTGGTGCCGGTCTTCGCGGCGGCCGCGAAGGGCAGATTTAGGATTGAATCTCTGCCAAACATTGGCGCGCGGGCATCCGGGTCAGATAATATTGATGTGATCAGGTAAGCATGCGCCGCGCGCACCACCTGGTCGCCTTCTGGCGCGGTATACTCAAACACCACCTTGCCGGTGTAATCCACCACCTTTGTTACCGCGACGGGAGCCACGCGTTTGCCTTCATTCGCGAGGACTGCATACGCGCCAGTCATTTGCAGCAGGCTCACTTCGCCGCCCCCAAGCGTAAGCGATAGACCGTAGTCTTCACGGTTGAGGCTGGAAATGCCCAGTCGTTTGGCCATCGCGATGAAGCCATCCTCCGCGTTTGTGTTCGGGTCATCATAAATTCCCACATACTGTAAAGCTTTTACCGCTGGTATATTGTATGAGTTTGCCAGCGCGGAGCGCACGGTCACCGGTCCATGAAAACGGCCGTCGTAATTCACTGGCTCGTAGGGCGCGCTCGGGTCATCGGCCCGCCCTGAAGGGGGGAAGGAACCAGGCACATCCCAGATGAGCGTGGAGGGCGTCCAGTCTTTTTCAAAAGCAGCCAGATAAGTAATCGGTTTAATAGATGAACCTGGTTGACGGGTTTCGGTCAGCGCCATGTTGACCTGCCCGCTGATGGATTCGTTATAAAAATCCGCTGAGCCTACCATCGCCAGGATTTCACCGGTGTTGGGGTCGATAGCCACGACAGCGCCGTTGGTGGCGTTATTGGCGGTCATCCCTGCCAACTGCTCCTGCACGGCACGCTGCGCTGTTTCCTGCAGGTCCGGGTCCAGCGTGGTATAGATAGTAAAACCCGAGTGGTAAATTGTCTGAGAGTCGTATTGGCTCTCCAATAATGATTGGATGTAGACCACCCAATGCGGAAAGCGCATGCTGTTTGTGTTTTGGGTAAAAGTATAGGCTTCCAGCGTGTCAGCCGCATTCAGCGCGTCATTCGCGCTCACGCATACACGCTCGAGATCTTTGCTGATGAAGATGCAGTTTTTCTCGTTGCTTAGCTCATACATCAAGACCAGTACGGATTTGTTTCGGGTAAGCGTGGCCTCGCGGTTATTGTATATGTCGTAAATAGCCGGTGATTGCGGGAGCCCGGCCAGGAAAGAAGACTGCCAGAGCTGCAAGTCAGCCGCTGTCGTTTTAAAATAAGTCTCCGCTGCTGCTTCAATGCCGTATGAAAGGTTGCCGTAAAAAATCTCGTTAAGGTAAAGCTCCAGCACCTCTTCTTTGCTGTAGCGCCGTGTGATTTCAGCTGCCAGGATGATTTCGCGTGCTTTGCGGTCGTAGGTCTGTTCAAAACGTTCTTCCTGGAGCAAGAGCATGCGCGCCAACTGCTGCGTGATGGTGGACGCGCCCGAAACGATTTCACCAGAGGTGTAATTCACCCAAAGCGCGCGAGCAAGCGCGACCAGGTCAAAACCGGGATGGTTGTAATACTCTTTGTCTTCCGTCGCAATGGTGGCAGCAATCAGGTAAGGGGAAATTTTTTCCAGAGGCACATAGGTGCGCTTACCCATGTTGGGGTCGTTGATTTCGTAAAGGATATTCCCGCGCCGATCCAGAATTCGGGTGGTTTCAAATTGTGAAGCCCGTGAGCGCAATTCCCCTACACTAGGCAGCGTGGAAGCGATGCGGAAGTACTGAAATCCCACAAAAATCAAGCCGATAAAAATCAGCGCCACGAACACAAACAAGAAAGGCAGCGCAGATTTCAGCGGTTTCTTTGGTTGCGTTCTGGGCTGAACAGGAATGGTTTGCGTGGGAACAGGGCCAGCCTGAGGCTTGCTTTCTGCCCTTCGTGGGGATTTCGCGGGAGCGACCTGAACAGGCTGCGTGCCGCTGGTTTTAGTGTCCTGCCGCTGCGCGAACGCCGAGGAAGAGAGCTGCGTTGCCCCTGGGTCAGTCTCCGTGACTTTTTTGAGTGGGAGCGGCTGAGAGCCGGGCGCGAGCGTGGGCGCGGAAGCTTCGGGAGGGATGGTTGGAATATTATCCTGCAGGACAGGCGGTTTGGGAGCGCTGGGCGGAATCCAAGCGCCGTAAGGCTTGCTATTCCAGGTGTTCTCCGCGGGTTTTTGCGCCGGCATGGGTTTTACCCACGCGCCGGTAAAGTAATCTTCGCGAGAGCGTGTTTCTGCTGGCGGCTTTGGCGCGCTGCTGGCTGTTTTTTCATCAAAAGACGCAATCTCATTAAACCAGGCGGGTGAACTTTCCGCTTTCATTTGCGGTGTTTCAATTGGCTGTGTAACTTCCCGTTTCGTTTCAGCTGCTTCTTCCTGTTCAGCTAATAAGGTTTTCGGCGCGCTGACGGACTCGGGCAAGGCCTCTAAAAGGGCCGGAGTAGTTTCTCCAGCTGTCTCACTACCATCAACCTGACCATTAGGCTCGCTTGGTTGGGAGCCATCCTCAGCTTGCATCGCATTTTGCGCTTGACTACCCTCCTCCGCGACGGTGTCAGTTCTCACCGTTGGGGCATTTGGGTCATTGAGCATAATTGTTTGGATATCCGCGCTCTCAGCTTCTTCTGCCAAAGGTACGGGAACTGTCACATCGGAGGCTTGCTTCTGTATGGATGGAGGGATGCTGTCAGGATTATCATAATCTTGAAAACCGTTAAGCTCGCTAAAATTATCTCCCCGGGTATCCTCAGAAGCGGAATTATTATTATTCATGGTGTCATCTTTCATGGCGCTATTGTAGCATAAAGGCTATTTACCCTTTAACGCTGGCGCTGCCAGCAATGTTCCCCACCCAATGTACTATCTAAACCCTGACTGCTTATCAGAAGAAGCGTTGAGCGACCGCAGGGGATATTGTGGTGTTAAAATAGAACGCATGAGCGCAGGACCTTTTTTTCAAAGTGATCCCATTTTACTCACGCTGGCAGCAGACCAGCGCTTTGGAGCCTTGAACCCTGATCTCGACGCGGTTTGGCAGCTCAGCCTGAATCCAAATGGACCGCTCTTCCTGGAAACCAGCTTCGGGCTGTTGGTGGAACGCTTTCGAGTTTTCCCGGTTTTCCTGGTTAATAACAAGGCCATCGCGGAAATAAGCGCGTTTCTCTCCCCGCCGCGAGTAGACCAGATTTTTTCCAACTACGCCAGCATTAGCTGTGCTCCATCGGAAGGGCTGCAAGCGCGCTGCGAGTACTGGGCAGCTGAGAGCGCGAGCTTGCTGGCGCGGATCACGCTCACTAACACGAGCGAAGCACCCCTGAACCTCGGCCTGCAATCCACGGCGGACCTCTGCCCGCGGGAAGGAACCTTAGGTATGCGCGCGGCCACCTTCGGCTACCAACCTTTCTTGGCAGGCACCAGCGGGCGGCTAATCATCGCATTGGCGCAGGCGGGCGACTCGCAGCCAGTAAACAGCCCTTATCCAGCTCTACAAAAGGTCGTGGAATTGGCGCCCGGGCAATCTTTTTCCACGTACGTGCGTTGTTGTGCCGGTTTTGAGCAGAAGTCGCTCGAAAAGAAAGTTTTTGAAGCCCACCCGGAAAAGTGGGATGCTGAGATAGCGCGCCTTTCTTTGCGCCATCAGGCTGACCTGCTGCGGGTTACAACACCCCAGGCGGATTGGGACGCCGTGTTTCTTTCAGCCCAGAACCAGGCTTTCCAACTATTGGCACGGGGAGAGAACGAAACTGCGCCCATAAGCTACCTGGAGCATCGCAGCCCGGAACAAAGCTACGCGCAGCGTCCTAACGGCAAAGATTCATCTGCCGTGCTCAAGCCTCCTCTTAACGCCCTGCCACTCTACCAGCTCTGCCAGGTACTGCTGCCTGCTCAGGCTCAGGCGGCTGCGAGTATCTTTACCCAACGCATGACCACGCTTCCGGATTGCTCGCGACTGCCTGTGAATGCCCGCAAAGTACTGCCGTTCCCCTGCCTGTGCTCCAACGCGCTGAAAATTTTCCTGCAATCGCGCGACCGGGAGATTCTCGCAAGCGTCTACGAGCGCTTGCGTCAGTACACCCTGGCCTGGTTTGACGAAGCGCACGACCTGGATCAGGATGGTCTGCCGGAGTGGCTGACCGTCGCGCAAACGGGGTGGGAAAACCATCCCAGCTTTAATTTCCTCAATCCACATAGACTTTACACCTGGATTACCAGCGTGGAAAATCTTGGGCTGTGCCAGCTGATGCTGAGGGAATTGGATGCCTTGGAACAAATCGCGCGCGTTTTGGATGACGATAGGACTGTCTCAATAGCAAATGCATTGAACCTCAGGTTGTCGACCAGCCTGGAGCGGATACGCACAGACCTTCCGGATGCCTCCTGTTGGGACCGCGATACGCACCTTTCCACTCCGGAATGCATGTATTATGAAGGTCCTTTTGCCGAGATTCCCAAGCCATTAAAGCTGGACCCGCCCAGCCGTGTGAATGTAAAGTTAATTTTTAGCGCCTATGTCAACAAACCAGGCTGCCTGGCCTTGCGCGGTACTGGCCTTGACGGGGAACTTTTGGAAGAACATATTGACGCAGGCGAAATCCTGCGTCTGCCGGATTGCCTGGCTCTGACCAGCAGCGCGGTTTTCGCGAACCTGGAAAGCCTCTCCGCCCCGGATTTGGACGAACGCACCTGGATCCAACTGTACGCCTGCGACCTTACGCTCAAGGATATTGGTTGGTATCTGGGCTGGCAGGCACCCCCTCCCGCTGAAAAATCTCCGGAAAGAGACCAAAACCTAGAAGAAAGTCCTTTCGCGTCCTATCCGTTTGGGCTGCCAGAAGTTGTGGATGAGAAGGCCGCGCAGCTTTCCACCCAGGTGGTGAACCCTGCCTGGAACACCTTTATTCTGGAGCACTTAATTCAATCCGGCGCGAAAAAAGAAGCCAGTGAGCTCTTTGCCAATCTAATGCGCGGCGCGGCCTCGGTGTTAAGCAAGGAACACACTTTTTATGAAGCTTGGAAGAGCACGGACGCATTGCCCGCGGGCAGGCACGGCGCGGCGGCTGGTCTTGTCCCTCTGCAGGCATTCCTCGAGCTGGCGGGCATTCGTGTTCTGGCGCCCGATAAAGTGCAGATAACTGGTGAGTATCCCTTTGATTGGCCGCTAATCGTGCGCTACCAAGGGCTGGAGATCGTCCGGGAAGGAAAAAACAGCGCCATTACCATGCCAGACGGCACGGTGTTTCATCATTTTGGCAGCCAGCCAAAAACCTTCCAAGGCGAAAGAGCCTGAGCCCCCAAATAGACCTTTCCCGGTTTAATCCACCGTCAGTGTTTTGCTCAGATTGCGCGGAAAGTCCGGGTCGTAGCCCCGTCCCACTGCCATGTAATACGAAAGCAGCTGCAGCGGAATTACTGCCAGCAGCGGCGCGAATGTAGGGGTTGAAGGCGGGATGGTGATAACGTCACTGGCGTTGGCGCTCAGCCGGCTGTCTTCCTCGCCAATGGCGATTGCCCGTCCTCCTCGGCAGCTGACCTCATTAATCCCGCTCACAATTAACGGCACATCTTCCGGACCAACCGCGAAGAGTACCGGGAACCCGTCTGTGACGGCCGAGAGCGGGCCGTGCTTGAATTCCGTGCTCAGCATCCCTTCGCAATGAGCGTAAGTAATTTCCTTAAGTTTTAGCGCGCCCTCCAGCGCCATCGCGTACGTGCTGCCGTAGCCCAAACTGTAAAGGTCGTTCCAGCCATTGATATCCTCAGCCAGCGCTTTCACCTGGGGGTCAGTCCAGCGAATAGCCTCTTCCATCAAGTCCGGCAGGGCATCCAGCGCGTCCGCTTCCCCTCTTCCAAGGAGGTTAGCAAGGTAAAGGAAGCTTATGACCTGGTTCGTGAATGTTTTCGTGGCTGGAACGCTGATTTCGTAACCGCAAGCAAGCGGCAGCCAGGCCGATGTAACCTTGGTTAGCGTGGAACCGATAACATTCGCAAGGCTAAAGCAAGTCATGCCCCGCTTCTGGGCTTGCTCCAGCGCGTTCAGTACGTCTTTTGTCTCTCCGGATTGGCTGACAAAGATGCCCACGTCTTCAGGGCCAACAGTCGGGGCATATTGCGGGATAAACTGCGGCGCAAGCACCGGCACCGCGGGCTTGCCGGCCAACCGGGCAAAAAATACAGAACCCGCCAGGCAAGCGTGATAACTGGTACCGCAGCCAATCAGGTAAAGATTGCGCGCTCCACGTATAGCCCCCAGAATTCGGGCCATTTCCTCATGACGCTTAAGCAGGTGCAGCAGCTCGCGGGCTACCTGCGGCTGTTCGTGGATTTCTTTGAGCATGAAGTGCGCGTACCCGCCTTTTTGCACCGCGGACATCTCTTCCGTGACGATTTCCGGTTCCCGCGCGATAAGACTGCCGTCGGCTACAGAATACAGTTCCACCGCATTCCAACGCAGACACACTACGTCCCCATCGTTCAAGCGCACAACTTTGCGCGTAAGCGGAAGGATGGAGGGCAGGTCGGAGGAGACGCAGGTGAAGCCCTCCCCGATGCCAACCACGAGCCCGGAGCCCTTCTTGATAGCGTAGAGCTTATCATCGTTGACGCGCCCGATAACAAAGGCATAATCGCCCTGCAGGTCGGCATACGCCGCGCGGATGGCGTCCACAAACGCGTAACCGCGATTGATGTAGCGTTCTACCGCGTGCACGCAAGACTCGCCGTCGTTCTGTGAGCGCACCGTCATCCCTTCCGCCGCAAATTCCTGGCGGAGTTCCACATTATTCACCACGTTGCCATTATGCGCGCCGACCAGGTCGCCATCGGAATCGATATGGGGCTGCGCGTTCTCCTGGGATGGCACGCCAAAGGTCGCCCAACGCAGTTGGGTAATCCCGCGCTGACCGGCCATCTCCGAAAACCTGTACTTTTCGGCTACCTCGTCAACGCGTCCTTTGTCTTTGCGCAAGTCTATGCGGCTGCCGCTGATTACCGCTGCGCCGACCGAATCGTATCCGCGGTAGGTTAGCCTGCGGGCGGCCTCAACCAATATTGGTCCCAGGTTTTGTTCGCTCTGCGTCACAATGCCAAAGATTCCACACATAATTGTCCTTTTTCTGCTCTAATCAATCGAGGCTGAATTATAGCGGATTTATGTCTTTTTGGAATAGCGTTGGCGGGGGGGGGGGCCCCCCTACCGAAAAACCAAAATCAAAAGTTCCCGCGCGCCTGAAAACCCGACGCCGTTGATGGTGTAAAATCAAGCGGATAAGGATAGCAAAGTCAATAATTGACTTGCACCTGAGGAGACCGGGATGCCAAAACCGCGACATAAACGAATCCGCCTCAAACTGCTTCCACTGAAACAGTATCTTGGGGTAGACCGTAAAGACCCCATCCGTTTTTACCGGCTGCCCATTATTGGCAGGCTATACCAGCGGCGCATCGAATTATGCCTTGAGCAATTGAGAGGCGGAGACTCTGTGCTGGAAATTGGCTTTGGCTCAGGCGTCAGCTTCCCCAACCTGGCAGAGATGTATCAAGAAATACATGGTTTAGACCTTTCGGCGGATGTGGCTCCAATTGCTGCGATGTTCGCGGAACGCGGCATTCAGACCAACCTCCGGAACGGCAGCGTCCTTGAACTACCCTACGCGGACAAGCAATTTGACGCGGTTCTGCTCATCAGCATCCTTGAACACTTGCAGCCGGCTGCTCAGAACACAGCTTTCTCGGAGATTTATCGGGTGCTCAAACCGGGCGGTCAACTGGTATACGGCGTGCCGGTGGAAAGACCCCTGATGGTGTTCCTTTTCAGGCTGCTGGGAACGGATATTCGCACTCATCACTTTTCTACCGAAAAAGATGTGCAGGCGGCAGCCGAACTGGTGTTCGGGCAAGGGCAAATCGCACCCATGCGCGGACCGTTCGGATTATTCGGCCAGGTCTATCAGGTAGGGAATTATTCCAAACACCAGTGAACTTGCAGTCAACCGCGCCTAGCGTCAAACCCACTAGTGATATTCAGGCGCGCTGTACTCTAAAACAAGCAAAAAACTCGCCAGCTCTCGGTAGATTTGCGTAACGGACAAAACTCCGACCACTCCGCCTCAGCGCATGTAGTCTGGATAGCTTATTTCCCCCTCCGTGCCAATCAGGATGCCTTTTACCGAAATCACCTTGGGAGCAGCCGGATTACCCAGGTACACCAGCGGCAAGCGCAGCTCAAACGCGTCCTCCCAGGCAAACAGCGCCGGATAAGTTTCCGGGCTTGAATCCGGGCAGTTATCCACGCTGCCCACAGTAAAAGCGCCTTGCACATCGGACCATACTTTAATGGAGCGTTCGCTGGAACCGCACGCATTTTTGGCATTCAAATCGATGAAGATATCCATCGCCCAAATTCCCTCCGGCTGCTGCCCGGCCTCAATAAGCAGATAGAGGTAGTGACCATCTACCGCGCTGTATAGAGCGCGCAAGTCCATAGCCTCCCCGGCTAAGGAATCGCCTTCCTTATCACGCAGGCCGAGCTCAATGCCAGCCCAATCCCCACTCTGTCCATCTATACGCATTGAAAGCTGTTGAGGAATCAGCAGTTCGCCCCAGGGATATTCGGCGCAGCGCAGAGATTGACCTGAGAGCGCGAGCAGGTCTGAGTTGAGGTTCGCATCCAGGAAGAGGTTTTGTTTAATCGCGTCGACATTGGCTGTGCTGCTTTTTGTTGAGGCAGTATATAAGGCTTTGTTGTCGTCAGGTTTTCCGGTCGGCGCTTGCGGTGGGATGAACACCTGCAAATGCGTATGTGGAATGCTGGAGGCGTGGTCTTTGGGTCCAATCACGCCAATCTGCGTTCCCGCAGACACCTGCTGCCCATTTAGGGTTTTTAACATTTGCCATTGGCTGCCATCAAAGTACACATCGGCTTCGTGGGTAAGGTCCACCGCAAACCCAGTATCATCCGAATAAATAATTACCGCATTGACTGTATCGAAACGTTGGGCGGGGTCTTCGTTGGGCAGCAGCCATACATACGCGGTGCCGTCCACTGGCGCGAGCACTGGTGTCCCAATCAAGGTCGGATAATTTTGTGAAGGCTCGGGGATGATATCCCAGGCGGGGTAAAAAATACCCTCGCGAGTATGCCCGCCAGCAACGCAAGCTGGGCGCACGGCAGCA
>JAAZPN010000305.1 GCA_012797215.1 Chloroflexota bacterium
AAGACCCTTCGCTCCGCTCAGGGTGACAAACAACGACTATTCTGACACACCAAAGGGTGCGGGTCACAGCAAAAAATCTTAACCGGTCAGTCCTGTCATTCTGACACCCCAAAGGGTGCGGGTCACAGAGTAGATTCTTAACCGGTCATAATGCGTAGGACCCTTCGCCTCACTCAGGGGAAAGCTTCCACTATAAATTGTTAGGATCTTAGCAATACTTTAAATTAAACAGCAGCCGACATGGCTGCTGTTCGGCAATCATGATAATCCCAACTCAGGGAGCAATCCCGCGCGCGTAGAGCAGCGCCAAGCCGCCAAAATATGCCAGTATTAGAATAAGCGAGTCAACTTCGATGAAGAGAATCCGCCGCTCCAGCCGGGCAAGCGTGGAGATTAGCGCGAAAACGGTCATCAGCAGTCCAATCGTGCCAACCAACAGGAAGGAAGGTTCTATGACAGCAAAGAAGCGCCCTCCCTGAAAGAAAAAATCCGCGATGCCCAGCCCGAACATGTTGAACATATTGCTTCCGAACAGATTGCCAATCGCCATGTCATCCGCGCCTATCTTCGCGGCGGAGATCGTGGTTACCATTTCGGGCAGGGACGTGACCACCGCTACCAGAGTGGACCCAACAAAAGTCGCGCCAAGGCCTGTGATTTCGGCGATGCGGCCGCTGGCATCCACCATCCAGGGAGTCACGAAGAGCAGCACACCAATCGCGCCCAAAAACCACAGAATGGCAGTTTTAAGCGAAGGGATATCGTCAGGAATGTCCTCTTCCGTGGTATGGATCGCCGCGACCCGGCTCTGCTTGCGCAGAACGGACATAGCCAGCAGGTAAGCCGCGATCATCACCAACGCGTCCGCGCCGACGACAAAGCTCCCAATCTTCACCTGGTAAGGCAGCTGGGCGAGCAGGAAGAAAATTGCCAACACACCCATCAAGACGGTCAGGCTGCCAGAAAGCGCGTGTTTTTCAGCATTCTTGCGGGTGATGCGCCGGCGGTAGTGATAAAGGTCCAGAACCGCGAGCAGCAGAATGTTAAACATATTGCTGCCGAAAAGATTGCCTGCCGCCAGCTGCGGGATGCCCGTGCGGACAGCCGTGATAGTCGTGATTAATTCCGGAAGCGATGTGGCGCTTGCCAGCAACAGCGTGCCGGCAAATGCTCCTCCCAACTTGGTGCGCAGGCCAATGACATCGCCGTACTTCGCGAGCTGCATCGAAGCGAAGGTGATAATCGCCGCGCTAATGAGGAACTCAACCCAAACCATATCAGGCGTCCCCTCTCCTTTTGGGTATGCCTTTTACGACGGAAAGCGGCCAGGCCGCAAAGATGCCGGTGTTGGGTTCTTCCAGGCTGCCAATCACCTCTTCCGTGGCGCGCAGACAGGCGTCTATCAACTTTTCGTCCTGAATGATGGATATCAGGGTCAGATGGTTCTCTTCCACGTCGTAGACTATTGGCAGATAACGCATGGGGAACAAGCGGCGTTTAACGCGGTGCATACCGGTGCTTTCCAGTATGGTCACACCCCCCAAGCCCGCCTTTTCCCAGGCTTCCAAGAGCACCGGTAGTTTCTCGGGGTCGTCCAAAACAAACATGATCATATACATGAGCAGCTCCTTATCGTAATAATGTCTTTTAATGCATATGCATTTTCAAAGGTTTTCCGCGCCTGTATCCAAGGCCTACGGGGAAATTCCGCGCACGTAAAGCAGGTACATTCCCGCGAAATAAGCCAGGATCAAGATAATCGAATCAATTTCCAGGAACCAAATGCGGCGCTCCAACCTCGCCAGCGTGGATATCAAGGCAAAAATCGTCATCAACAAGCCGATAGCTCCAATCAATATAAATGAGGGGTCGATAACCGCAAAGAAACGCCCGCCTAGGAGGAATAAATCAGCAATGCCAATGGAAACCATGTTAAACATATTGCTTCCGAATAGATTCCCGATGGCCATGTCATCCGCGCCGATGCGCGCCGCGGCGATTGTCGTCACAGCTTCTGGAAGCGAGGTGACAAACGCCACCAACGTGGAACCGATGAAAGTCGCTCCCAATCCGGTCAGCTCCGCAATGCGGAAACTGGCGTCAACCATGCGGGGCGTTGCAAAAACAAGCAAGACTACCGCGGCTCCAAACCAGATCAGAGCAGTTTTTAGGGAGGGAACATCATCCGGAATTTCTTCCACGTCCACAGGCAGCGCGTGCTGTCTGCTTTGTTTGCTCAAAAGCGACATTGCCAGCAGGTAGACAATAATCATGGTCAAGCCGTCCATGCCGACCACAAAATTCCCTAGGCGCAGCACAGCCGGAATATCGGCAATGATGAAAAAGATAGCCAACGCGATCATCAAAACAGTCAGGCTGCCCGCGAGCGCGTGTTTTTCCGCGTTTTTTCGTGAGACGCGTCTGCGGTAATGCACCATATCCAGAATTGCCAGCAGCATGATATTGATCATATTGCTGCCAAAAAGGTTGCCTGCCGCCAGGTCCGGAACGCCAGCTCTGATGGAGGTAACAGTTGTCAGCAGTTCAGGCAGGGTGGTAGCGGCTGCCAAAAGCAGCGTGCCGGCAAAGGCGCCTCCCAGCTTGGTTCGCAGGCCAATCACATCCCCATACTTGGAGAGTTGCATTGCCGCAAAGGTGATCACAGCGGCGCTAATGAGGAATTCTAACCATACCATCAGTCTGCGGCTCCCTTCTTGTGGATGCCTTCCACAATGGAAAGCGGCCAGGCGGCAAAAATGCCGGTGTTTGGCGCTTCCAGGCTGCCAATGATGTTTTCCGTGGCGCGTAAGCAGGCCTCAATGAGCGGCTCGTTCTCAACGACTGCCATCAAGGTCAGATGGTTTTCTTCCTGTTCGTAAACAACTGGCAGGTAACGCATCGGAAATAATCGCCGTTTTACGCGGTGCATGCCTGTGCTTTCCAGGATAGTGACTCCATTGATGCCGGCCTTTTCCCAGGCTTCCAGCACATCCTGCAGTTTTTCGGGGTCGTCCAGCACAAAAAGAATATTAAACATTGGGCGCTCCTTTAACAATGCGGCAGTTTTACTTCGGAAGGTAATCAGTGAAGAGAATTAAGATGTTGCCGGCAAATTTTGCCGTAATACTTTGAACTACCGCACGCATATTTTACCCCAGCCGGGCGAACCGGACAATCTGGCTGTATAAATCGCGGGCGCAACCCATAAACGCTGGTCGAACCGAATAATCATTTCCGGATGTGAAGATTCAAGACCCTTCGCTGCGCTCAGGGTGACAATGCTTCGTTATTGCGATGGAGCGCATGCGACCGCGCCAAGGATTCATCATTGTGATGGAGCGCCAGCGACTGAAGCACTCTCCTGGGTGAACAACAGAGCGAAGTAGTCCCCATGGGGAGATCGCTTCGCAAGCTCGCAATGACGCAAAATTCGTCATTGCGATGGAGCGCCAGCGACTGAAGCAATCTCCCGGGTGAACAACAGAGCGAAGTAGTCCCCATAGGGAGATCGCTTTGC
>JAAZPN010000306.1 GCA_012797215.1 Chloroflexota bacterium
AGAAGCCGTAAGAGCGCCTTCCAGGCCTGCGGATAATTGCGATTAGCCCGCCCAGACCTGTGCCAAGGCTGGCAATCAGGCTAAGCAAGAGCACATTAACCAGTGGGGGTAGTTGTGAAATCATTGGTCAGAATAATCTTCAATCTTTGTAAGATTTGGCAACCTGTTAACAGGGAGCAGTAAAACACGCCATTATACACAAGCAAAAGCGTGTGTCAAGCCGTCTCAACCGGAAATGATGACGGTTTTGTCTTGCTTGTTAGGGACGAGGCACAGAAAGCGAAAAGGCTCGCTGCCGGTGTTTACATAAGCGTGCGCCGCGCCCGCGGGAATGAAAACAACACTCCCGGCTTGAACCAAGTAACTCTCTTCGCCGATAATCACGCGCGCTTTTCCGCTGAGCACATATTGCTCATGCTCCACCAAATTGGTGTGGAGAGGCATGCTGCCTCCGGATTGAATCGTGAAGCAGCGCATGGCAAAATTAGGTGCTTCCCCCGCTGGAATTAGCACTTGTTTGCTCACGCCAACGCCGTCTGGCACTAGTTCTACCGCGACATCATCAATACATTTCACGCTCATTTTTTCTCCTTTTCGCGCCCAATCCCTGGGTGACGGATGTTTGTGCAAAGGATTATATCAACCCTGCTCCCCTGCGTAAAACTCAGCGCGGGCCGCCGTTGCTGCCTGCCCCCTAATAAGCTAACTTTACAATCTGCAATATAATCAATTTACAATCGAGACTACCAGATAGGACGGTGAAAATGTCAGATAACATTCCAGAGGTAAACGTCCAGCGCCGACGCAAGGGCGCCAAACCCACCACCCAGGCGCAAGCCCCTACCCGGCCAAGCAGCGGCGGTTCTTCTCCCAGCGGGGGCGGCCTTTCGACCGGCGGAAGCGGCGGCTCATATTCGAGCGGCGGCGGTATCCCTGGCGGCAACATCCTGCGCACGACAGGTGGAAAAACCGGTTGTGGTTCAATCGGCTTATTCATCATAGCGGCCATCCTTTATTTCCTCTTTTTCCGCGGAAGCGGCAGCCAAATAACTGAGCCTGGGTATGAATTTCCTACCGAAGCACCCCAGGCGGCTTTCCAGCAACCAACCGCCGTGCCTGCCACCCGCACCCCGCGCCCAACCAGCGCGGCGCCTGCCGGAACCAGTGGGGATACCTGGACCGTAATGGTCTACCAGGACGCGGACGACCAGGCATTGGAGCAGGATATCTTCATCGATATGAACGAGATGGAGCGCATCGGTTCTACAGAGAACGTGCGCATCATCACCCAGCTTGACCGCTTCAAGGGCGGTTTTTCCGGCAACGACAACTGGAGCTCGGCCAGGCGCTACCTGGTGCTCTATGATGACGACCTGTACACCATAGGCTCAGACTTGTTGATGGACCTGGGCGAAGTGGACATGGCGGACGGCAACACGCTGGTGGACTTTGTTACCTGGACTGTACAGAATTATCCAGCCGACCGCTATATGCTCATCATGTCCGACCACGGCATGGGTTGGCCCGGCGGCTGGAGCGATCCTGCGCCTGCTACCCCAGACCGCGGCAGCGCGCCCATCATCAACGCGCTTCAGCAGGATTCCATCTACCTGAACGAGCTTGACCAGGCGCTCGCCCAAATCCAGGCGAACACCGGTATCGAAAAGTTCGACCTGATTGGCATGGACGCCTGCCTGATGAGCCAACTGGAAGTCTACACCGCGCTTCAGCCCTACGCGCATTACGCCGTGGCTTCCGAGGAAACCGAACCCGGACTGGGTTGGGCGTATTCTGCTTTCATCAGCTTGTTGATTGACAATCCAGCCATTGATACTGCTGACCTGGCCACCAACATCGTTGATACCTATATCCAGCAGGATGAACGTATAACGGACGACCAGGCGCGCAACGACTTTCTGGCGCAAAATTCCAGCTCGGGCGGCTTTTTCTCCAGCTACCGCATGAGCGCTGAGCAGCTGGCCAGCCAGCTTGAACAGAACGTGACCCTGACCGCGGTGAACCTGGACAACCTGCCTGCCTTGAACCAGGCTTTCAACGGCCTGGTCTACGATATGCAGTCCCTCAACCAGCAGGTGGTTGCCAGCGCGCG
>JAAZPN010000307.1 GCA_012797215.1 Chloroflexota bacterium
AAAAGATCGTGATATTGCCATGGTTTTCCAAAGCTATGCGCTGTATCCGCACATGTCTGTCTATGACAACATGGCATTCGGTCTTAAACTCCGCAAAATGCCCAAGGATGAAATCGACCGCCGCGTAAAGGAATCCGCCCAGATCCTCGGCATCGAAGGCTTCCTCAAGCGCAAGCCGAAGGAACTCTCTGGCGGCCAGCGCCAACGCGTGGCCGTTGGTCGCGCTATCGTGCGCGAACCAAAAGTCTTCCTCTTCGACGAGCCTCTCTCCAACCTGGATGCCAAACTCCGCGTCCAGACCCGTGCTGAAATCAGCAAGCTGCACAAAAACCTGCAGACCACCTTTATTTACGTGACGCACGACCAAACCGAAGCCATGACCATGGCATCCCGCATCGCTGTCATGAGCAAGGCCAAGCTGCAGCAGTTGGATACCCCCCAGAACCTGTACGATCACCCCGCCAACCTGTTCGTAGCCGGCTTTATTGGCTCGCCTGCCATGAACTTCTTCAAGGGCAAACTGGTTCAGTCCGACGGCCACTTCGTTGCTGATCTGGGCTCCTTCAGCGTCAATCTGCCGGATAAGGATAAGGAACGCTATGCCAGCGTCCTCGATAAAGACATGATTTTTGGCATCCGTCCTGAAGATATCCACAACCCGCTTTACGCGCCGCCCGGCATTATCGCTGAACCTGTGAACGTCAAGGTGGATGTCACCGAGCTCATGGGCAACGAAATTTTCCTGTACCTGGTGAACGGCGAACACAACTTTATCGCCCGCGTTGACCCGCGCACAACCGCCCGCTTCGGCGATGATATGCAAGTGGTCTTCAATATGGATAACTACCATATCTTTGACCCAAGCCTGGACCCCGAAAACCCTCCGGTTGTCTAAACTAACTCTCAAAACAAAAAGGCTGCCGTAAAAGGCAGCCTTTTTGTTTTCCTGGGGCTTTTAGTCGTGCTTTGCCTTAGCACTGCGGGTAATCCAGAGCAATAGCCCTGCCGCCAGCAGCACCGCCAACCCGACGAGCAGAAACGCGTCCCGCCAGAATACCATGGGAAACAGCCGGATAAGCGTATCATTCTGGAAAAACAGCCAAGACCCTTCCGCAAAAAACAATCTATGAAAACGGTCAAAAAGCAGTTCGAAGCTGAGCGCGGTCATTACAACAATAAAGGCTATCAAAGCGAATGAAAGCCAAGCGCCGGCTCGCAATGCTTTTCCAAGCTTTCGCCAGGTGCCCATCGCCGCGAACCACATGCACAGCGCGAAAGCAGCCCCCAGCAGCCCATACCAGACGGTCAGCGCTGTCTTCACAACCGCCTTCACATCCTTCATATGGCTGAGCTCTTCCGCCCGATAAAGCGGCCTGCCATCCTCAAAGCGCAGCTGTTCCAGGTACGAAATATCCGCGTCATTGACTAAGTACCTGACCGCAAAGGCGGACCACTTGGTACGCTCTTCATCACCAAAGCCATAAGGATCCACTGGGAACCCTGGCCTCTGATACTCGAGCGCGGGAAATTGTGGGGTCATAATTAGCCTGACCGCCCCCAAAAGCAGTACAAAAGGCAGTATCACTGCCAGTATCACCATCAGAACCTTATCCAGTGAGGATTTCATATTTCACTCCTTATCACCTTCCAGCAAAAAGTTTATGACCAAGCGGTTTGTCATGAACTCAATCGGGGCTTTGTCGTCGGTAAAGATGCTCTCTGCGAAGCGCGTTTCCATCCGTCCCACGCGGGTTATGTCCATGATCTGGGCAAGCGCGGAACCTGTATTCACGCTGTGCTGCAATGCAAGGTTTTGCTCGAAAGCCTCCCAGGAGGCATTTGGATTCTTAGCCGCGAATAGGATGGTATTGTACGATTCCGGCAAATCCGCAATCAATACAACTGGAAAAACCTGACCAACGGTCGCGCTGAGCGTATCCACCAGCGAACGATCTTGCGTGCTTCTGCCAATATTGATGACCATCACCCCTCTGGCGGATAGTTTTTCGTACACCAGCATGAAAAATTCCCTTGTTACCATGTGCGCGGGAATGTACGGCGGACGATAAGCGTCCACGCTGATGATGTCGTAGGCGCCTGCGGAGTGCGCCAGCCCCCAACGTGCATCCTCGACAAAGACAGTCAGATTAGGCAGGTCCATG
>JAAZPN010000308.1 GCA_012797215.1 Chloroflexota bacterium
CGCGTCACCGATTTTGGCGCGTTCATCGAAATTCTGCCCGGTGTGGACGGCATGGTGCATATTTCCCAGCTGGCCAGTGAACGCGTGAACAAGGTGGAAGACATCGTCCAGGTGGGCGACGAGCTCTCTGTGATGGTGACCGATATCAGCCCGGACGGGAAGATTCGCCTCAGCCGCCAGGCGCTTTTGGAAGGCTGGACCGCTGAGGAAGCCCGCGAGCACGACAACGCCAACCGCAAGAAGGGTTCTTCCGGCGGCTCGGGTTCCGGCGGAAGCCGGGGCGGCAGCCGCGGCGGAGACCGTGGCGACCGCGGCGGGCAATTTAACCGCCGGCGCTAAACCATTCAGAAACAAAAAAACAGGCTGCTTTTTAGCAGCCTGTTTTTTCGCGCCCTGAAGCCCTCAAGCTCGCGAAAGACGTGATACAAAAAACCACCCGCATCACGGGTGGTTTTGTTTCGTTTTAGTGAGGCGCTGAGCGCGGCCGCGCCGGGCTACAGCATTTTGTAGCGTTCAAGCGCGGTGTAGAGAATCATGTTGACCAGCTCGGCGTGGTCAATATCCGCGGCGGCCGCTTCGATGACCAGGTCCGATATCTTTGGCGCCAGTCCAGGGAGGGGGTTTATCTCGAGGATGTAGGGCTTGAGGTTATCGTGGATGTCCAGCCGGAAGTCCACGCGCGCCACATCCAGTGCGCCAGTCACGCGGAAGACGGCCGCGGCCAGCCAGTTGAGCTCATCAACCAGTTCCTCTTCGATGGGGGCTGGGCAGAGATAGGTGAGGTCAGCAGCCAGAGCGGTTTTCAGGCGGTTGTCGTAGACGCCGTCGGAAAGCAGATAGGGCTTAAGGTCAACTTCCATGGGCGGCATAAAGTGCAGACCAGCCTGGATGCGCTGGGCGTTCTCATTGACAGGTATACGCCTCGCGACCGGCCCAATCAGATTGCCAACCATGCCAACCGTTATCTCGCGGCCTTCGATGAACTTCTCCACCAACGCGGATTGTTGATAGGTCCTCAGGATGAATTCCAGCTGCCTGCGCAACTCAGCCTCGTTGTGCACGATGGAGTCGTAGCTGATGCCCATGCCGGTTCCTTCCCGGCTGGGTTTGACGAACAGCGGAAAGGTCATTCCTTCGTCCAGGGGTTCATCCACCCGTTCAAAGGACTGAAAATCGGGGGTTGGCAGGCCGTGCCAGGCGAGAATACGCTTGGTCATGGACTTATCCAGGGTGAGCGCCAGGCACAGCACCTTGGAACCGGTGTAGGGAATCTGAAGCTTCTCCAGAATCGCCGGAATTTGTGCTTCGCGCGAATCGCCGTAATGCCCTTCGCTGATGTTGAAGCAGATATCGGGTTTGTATGCCCGCACCGTGTCGATGATGGTTTCGTCCGCTTCCAGAAACTCAGCTTCATTGCCGCGGCTGCGGATGGCCTCGCAAATTGCCTCCACCGTGGACTCCGAATCAAGGTCATCCCACTTATCAAAAGAAGCCCCCTCCAGCTGAGGGGCGTTTTTTTTCAGGTTGGCCAGAACAGCAACGCGAAAATGTTTCATTGGGGTGTTAGTACTCCTGATAAATTAATCATAATGCAACAA